>JAYVJN010000503.1:0-16074 GCA_043769325.1 Acidobacteriota bacterium | reverse complement strand
TGTTGGCGTGGCTGATGGTTTTATGGATTACCAGGAAGGCAACCGCGCGCGGGGAGCCTTCAAAATTGCTAGTTCGGTGGCGTTGTTCGCGCATGGCGCGCGTCAGGCCAGAGCAACCACAACGGTAGAAAGCCCTAGCGAAATCGCAACCGGACAGAAGCAACTCACGGACGGCGGACGCGGAATGCAGAAAGCCCTGCCGCCGGGCAAGAACGCGCCGCTAACCGACCCGGCCCGTTTATTGGGGGCCGCGCCCGAACGCCTGGCCCTGCCGCCCGCGCCGGAGCAATTGTTGACGCAGAAAGGGCCGCGTTTCATCGCCGACGAGAGCGGCAATATCGCGGACTTGAGTAGCGGACGCGGCAACCTCAACACTGTTGGCAAGCAAGGACCGATTGAGTTGCCGGCGGGAGAAAGCAATTACAGAGGCGAACCCGTCACAAGATATTCAGGCCACGATTGGAGTCCGGTTGACCCGCCTATGTCTGAGACCCCACGATTTCGAGAAGGCCCATACACAACCGCGCAGCGAGAGGCTTTTCTGGAAGGCAATAGTGCCGGAACAAGAATGTCACCGCATCATCGGCATCAAATTCCCGTCGAAACGCACGGCGGCGTGATTGATGAAATCCCCGGCCCTGGCCATCCCGCCGGCAATCAGCATACCGCTTTGGTAAATGGACAAAACCGTCACCCAGGCCCATCCTATTTCAACAACACGGTGGGCGGGAAGACGCAACGAGGGCGGGAAATCAGACAATTCTGGCGTGAAAAAGGCCGCCGGCTGATAGAAAACCCCGACAACCCAGGGGAGTTTTATGACCCAGGCCCGCAATAAAAGCAGATATGAAAGGAACAGAAATGGAGGCATTACAGCAGCTTATTTCATTAGGGGAAGCCTTGTATATCATTGTTTCCAACCCCACCGGCACGAGATGGGAGGAATACGGGGATAAAGAAGGTCTGCCTTACAAAGGACTTACCGCTTATGAATTTTCTGGCCCGGAAAATATGCCGGTGCTTGACAAGTTCCTTGAAGGCCAGATATTGCCACAAACATTCCGACAAGGAGAGGCATCTTGTATCATTTGTAAGCCGCATGAGGATGTTATTGTCGGAGTATTTACCATTATCAACGGCGATGTCTTTGTAAGTGTGAAGAAGTCCAAAGACATCAACAGTAAAATTGAGAGTATTTTCAGCAGTTAGCCAACCGCAAACAGCTACGACAATCTCAATCGCCTGACCATTTTGAATGACGCCTTTAGGTGGCGTCACGGCTCTTTCTCAACTGAATAACGCAGCTACCCAAAAGCGGACATTGACCGGAGAGAATCCCGTTAGGTTCACAATGGGGCGAAATTCAAAGGTGGCATAAGATACATTATCGGACTCGCGCGATAGCGTCAGGTAAAGCCCAAGAGTGCTGCTCCACCAGTGCCACAGGCCAGACAAAGACCGGTATGATGAACATTGGTGAATCTTCGTTACGGTCGCATTACAACTCGACTTTAGACAAAAAAAGGGACTTTAGACAAAATTAACCGAGCAAGAAATTCTGGTAAGTCCAATGTTTTCAATAAAAGATGGCTTGGGGGGGAATTTTAGCCTGAATAAAATGCAAGTAGTCTGTGGGGAAAAAAATCCCACTACCCTGTGTTTATTTCCGAAAAAATTTCTTGAGTGCCATAAATTCAATGTTTAATACATTTACGGGGGTGGCTTAAACCGTAAATTTATCTAAAGTCGAGCTTTAATAAACGCTGCAATAGTTTCGGCAATCTTCCGCTTTTTCCACGAGACCTTGCCCGACACGATTTCTTCGACAAACTTAACTCGTCCTAAATTCAGTTGGTTAGCGAGATGGAGAAGAGCGGACTTGTTTTTTTCGAGTTCCTGATCGCCTGTCGAAACTCTCAAGTAGCCGATTGTCTATATATTTGCTGGTGAAGTTTCAGTTTTGGCTGATTGCGACAATGATTTTGGCGGCATTTTTAAGTATTCGCTGCAAAGGTCTGAATAGTAGTTAGCGGCACGGCCAAACGCTGGTTTATCGGCAGCGTGTACACGAAGCAAAAGGGCCGGGCCTAAAGGCTTGAGTGAGAATAAACGCATAGACGCGGCATTCGTCGTTCGCCATAATTCCACCTTCAACTTTCAGAAAGTGGCGAAACTAATTGGTCAAGCAACAGTTTAGCGCTTTCAGTTTCGAGATTCCTACAACCACTAGGCGCTTGGCCCAGTACTTGCCGGGCATCGGCTGGAGCGATGAACTTGAGGGGCGTTTCCTCCCATAAAATTTCGTCTGCCTGAGCCCAAAAGTTGTTTGTTGTCGCACAGGGCAAATCGGGCAAACGCCAGCAGATGACCAAACGCTGAAGGGTAGAATTATGAGCGAAGGCAAAGGCAGAAGCTCTGCCCTTAATTAGTTTCCGCAAGCGGTGATAGCGAGGTTGCAGGGCGGCCCAACCAAACTCCGGCAGCAAGCGTTGCGCTGTTTGTAAATGTTCGACGGAAACCAGGCAATGTAGCTTGTCTAAGGGACGCAGCCCGCAATCGGATTGATAGGCGTAAACCAGAGCAGGCCCGGGCAATAACATCAACGGCGCGCCGGCGGCGGCCAGAGCTTGTATCGCTGGTGTAGTGCTTCGACGCAGTAAATGGTTAGCGTACCAAGCTTTGCGGTGTATGCCAGCGAGACGGGGACGCCATTCGTCATCTATTTCGAGACGTTCCAAAGCGCGATAGAGCGCGGGCAACAGGTAGTATGATTCGTGGTCAATTTCATCCCAAATTACTATTTTGCGCCACTTGGCCCAGGCGGCGCGGGCCTCTTGGTCAGGGCCGTGTGCGGCGCATAAGAGTAATTCCTGCAACGATGTCAAACGAATTTTCCTCCCGCGTGGGCGTGTAGTTCGGCTAATTCATGCGCCACCTGGCGCATCAGTTTGGCACCGGCTTCATCGGCTGTGCTTGGCGGCGCGGGCAACGGACGGCCTTCTTGCAAGGCGTTGAGGACGGCCCCGAAATAAGGCACAGTTTGGGTGAAACTCCAGCTCATTAACGAACGAAACTCGCCTTGCAGCATCAGTTTTACACGGATTTTCAATCTAAGGCCCAATGACAAACCGCTCAGGCTGGCATAGCGGCTCAATCCGCCCAAATGCCGCAGGTGTGGGCCTGGCTGATAGCTGATTCGTTCGCCGCCCCATTGCAATAATAGGTTGAGGAGTTTGCCTGGTTCATAAATCTCGCACCGCAACCCGGCGGCTTCCAGTTGGGCTTGATAGATATCGGGGATTTCACTCCAGCGGTACTTCTTAAAGTTTAGCCCGGTGCTTTGCCGTAGCGCGTTGAGCCGCCGATTGTCGTAGATGGCGAAATAGGTGCTACCTAAGCAGAGTCCCTCTTTAGTGTGGCTGAAACGGCCCGACATGACCTTTTCCGTTGCTTCAAATAGACAACCGGCGGGCGGTTCATCCACGGACGCGCCGGAAAACAAAGCTGCGCAATGATTTAGCTGTGGCGTGAAGGTTTCCAGAAAAGGCCCGTTGGCGTAAATGTCGGAATCCAGGAAACAGAAATGGTCTGCCGCGCAACGCTCTTGCAGATAATTGAGGGCGTCGCCATGCATCATTATCCCCTCGGTTGGCAACGCTTCCCAACTAACATATGGTTCTCGCGCCGCAAATTTACGGAGCAACGTGAGTTCAGTTTCGGCGCACCCATTGGCAACCAAATGCAGGCGGCAATTCGACCAGCGCAACAAACTTTCCGCGAAAAAAAGTAGCAAGGGCACCGTGTCGCGGGTGTAAATGATGTGAAATAGTAAAGACATCTAAACGCTGGCGGTAGCGCGGTAAACTTCCACAAGTTGTTGTGTAGCATCATTTATTCGCGTTTCTATGAGCGACACGCCGCATTTGGGTAACGGCGGTAAAGCTACACCCTGATGAAGCGCGGCCAGGACATCGGCGAAATAAAAACTATACAAATCGCGCCGCCGGGAAAAAGGGAGTTTGCCGGCCTTGTCAAAAACGCCGGGCCGCAAACGCATCTGCAATTCGCGCCGCGCCCGTCTGTACAACAACGGACCGGAGAGCCAGGGCTTGCGCCAAAGTGTTGTTATTTTGTCGGCCCGTTCCTCCTCTGCCCGTGTCCGCTTCAGACGCACATAACTCACGCCGCCCAAATGACAGAGCGTTTCGGTGTCGTTGAATATAAGCCGCTCGCCTTGTTCGGCGAGAAAGATATTGAGCAACTTGCCCGTATCGTAAAAATCTTTTCCTAAACCCATCTCGCTCAAGTGTTTCTGTAAAGGAGCAGTGAGATGCCGCCTGTAGCCGCGCTCAAACAAAAAGCCACGTTCACGGCGAAAATCCGTCAGCAGGGCATTATCGTAAATCGCAAAATACGTTCCGCCCAGGCAACGCCCGTCGGTGGCGCGATGATATTCACCGGCCATAATGTCGCTTTCATCCGGCAGGGTTTGTTCCTCAGAGAGACACCACACCGGCGCGCCCGCGAAAACGCCTGCATAATCTGTCCATAACGGGCGAAAGTGGCCTAGAAACGGGCCGTTGGCGAAAATATCCGAATCCAGAAAGCAGAACTTGGTGCTTTTTGTCAAAGTCTGCAAATGGTTGAGCGCGATTTCATGGTGTACCATCCGGCCCGTTTCCGGCAGCGCGTAAAACTCCAAACGCGGGTCGCGGCGGCATATTTCGCGCAAATAATTCTGTTCAGCTTTCGGGCAGTGGTTAGCTACCAGACGCAAAGATACATCCGACCAATTGAGCAAACTTATTGCCAGAAAAGCCAGGTGCGTAGTGCCGGGCGTGTAAACAACATTGAAAATCAAGCTGACGACTCTATTGATTAACAGCAACGGACAATTACTTGGTAGCCCAGATGCAACACTATCAAATGCGGCTGATACTCTGCCAGGAAGCGGTCAATGGCCGGCTTGGGTCTTTGTTCCGGGGGCAAATGCAAGGCCCAGCGATAATCGTCGAAGATGATGATACCGTTGGGCTTAACCAATCTCTAACTCTCCCGCGCATCGCGCCAAACAGCTTCGGCGCGGTGGTCGCCGTCAATATAAATCGCGTCAAAGGAAGCGTCAGCCAGCGTTGGCAAAACGTCCTCAGATTTGCCCTTGAGCTTGGTTACTTTTTGCGCCAGGCCCGAAGCGGCGATGTTGCGGTCAAACACATTGGAATAATCCTTGGCGAATTTGTCCACACAAACCAATGCGCTCTGCGGATGGGTGAGCAGGTTTTCCAGAAACCAGAGCGCGGAACGGCCTTCAAAACTGCCAATTTCCAACATCCTTATCCCGTTGCGCCCGCGTAAAGGAGTCAGATGCTGCTCCCAGGCGGAAGCCACATATGTTACATAATCGGCGGAAAATTCGTAGTCAGGCATTGGGTAAACCTTCCAGCAAATCGCGGATAACTTGTGGTATCAGTTCGATTTCCGTGCCGAGTGCGAGAGTGTAACAGGGCACTTGCCGCGCCATTTGCGCGAGAAAACGAAAATCCTGCGCCCCGCCGCCAGGCAATTGGAAAATCGTGCTGGGCGCCAGGGCTTGCAACGCCTCAGCGGGTGGAGCAGGCTGTAGAATTGTCTCGCGTTGTCCCGTAACACGCGGCAGCAGAATCGCCCGCAAGGGCATTTCCGCGACCACTTGCGCGGGAAACTTTTCGTTAAGAAAGTACAGAGACTTGTCGCCGGAATTCGTCGTCAACTGCCGCAAGCGTGGGAAATGTTGCGCGTGCGCGGTTTCCAGTTTACCGGTCTGGAAGAGACTGTAAACAGTTGGGTGCGTGTCATTTGCCAGTAAACAGTAATCATCGCTGGCGTAACGCATTCCGGCCAGCAGACAGGCCAGCGCGGTGGTTGATTTCCCTGCCCCGCCGCGTCCGGCCAGCAAGACGCCGCCGCGTTCCGTACCGACGGCCCCCGCGTGCGCCAGTTGCCGCCCGTGCGTTTGCAAACTCCAGTGCCAAAGGTCACGCAGGGGTGTGGCTGCAAGGTAACGTGGCATTTGCGCTGCATCCGCGACTAGGTAGAATGCCGTTCTACTGAGCGGGTTGTAAAGGCTCAAGGCCCCGGCGTCGAATTGGTAAGAGACCAAAATCCCGCTTTCCTCGTAACCGCGAACTTCTCCGCGAGCGAGATACGCGGCTAACCCTTCCGGCAACAAAGGCAGGGGAATGCCAGTTGCCGCCGCATCCCAGGCGCAGATTGTAACTTCGGCCTCAGCCGGCAACGATGCGGACAGATGCGCCAGGGCCGGCGTCAGAGCTTGGGCAAGCGCGGCCCCGGCGCAACGCAAACGCGCATTCACGCCTCCGATACGATACCCATATTCACAAACGCCCTCGGCCCGACTAAAGGAATCCGCCAAATGTTGGCTCAGGCCGGCCAGGTCGTAGCCTTCGTTCGGCGCGTGTGTCATCATTGCTTTGTTGCGTCCCGTCTTCGGTCTAAGATGGTTTTCATCACGGACAGATACTCGCGTTGCGCGGCGTCTTGCCGCCGCAGGCCCAGGTTATCGTCGTGTAAACGCCGCCGCAACACCACTTGTGGCAACATCGCCATCGTCGCCCCGGCATCCTGGGCGCGGGCGAACCACTCAAAGAAGTAACCCGCCTGCCAACGCTCATCGAAGTAACCCAATCGTGCAAAAGCTTCGCGCCGAATTAATAGCGTGCCTGGCACATACCCGTTTAATTTTTGCAATCTGTCCGGCAAAGGACGAGCCGAGCGCAAGGCATCGGGGCTGGAAAACTGTTCCACCTGCCCGAATATCATGTCCAGGTTGGGCTGTGCGGTTAACGACTTGGTTTGTGCCGCCAGTTTCTCTGGCGTCCACAAATCGTCGGCGTCAAGAAAGGCGAACCATGAGCCACGCGCCAACCGAATCCCTTGATTGCGGGCGGCGGCGGCCCCCGAATTTGTTTGGTGGTGATAATGAACCGGAAGCTGTCGGGCAACTGCTGGTGTAGCGTCGCCCGAACCATCATCCACCACAATAATTTCGTCTGCCGGAAAGATCTGGGCCAATACGCTGGAAACAGCGGCGGCCAAATAGCGTTCGGCGTTATAGGCGGGAATGATGACGCTTATCTGTGGTTTCATGGGTTGATTTAGGCAGCCTCACGTTGCCGGCGTTTGCGCGCCACGGAAAGCTGCAAAGCCTTTAATAAGTAACCCATATTGCCTGGCGTGGTCAAAGAAGTGTTGGCGTCGTGGATGCGTTTGCGGAGCAAAACTTCGTCAAGCACAGCCAGCGGCACAGCGGCGTCTTGGGCGCGGGCGTACCAATCCACATCTTCGCCGGTGGCAAACTGCGGGTCAAGACCGCCGATTTGGTCAAACAATTCGCGCCGCGCTACGAGTGTTTCCATGATACGCATGACGCGGCTGCCTTCCAGCAATTCTTCGCGCAACAAGTGGGAGGGAAAGGCGAAACCCGGTTCTACGAAAAACTCGGCCCGCGTCACCGTGTAATCAATTTCGGGGTGCGCCTGCATGTAATCCACCTGGCTACTGAGCTTCTCCAGCAACCATAAATCATCGTGCGAAAGGAACGCGACAAACTCGCCCAGAGCGGCGGCGATGCCTTGATTGTAAGCATTAGCAACGCCCAGCGTAGCTTGCGGTAAAAAACGCGCCTCCGGGTAGCTGTGCGCGATACGGGCCGTGTCGTCGGTGGATTGGCCGTCCACGATGATGATTTCCAGCGGGCGGTAGTCTTGCGCCAAAATGCTGTCCAACGCCTGCGCCAGAAAACGCGCCCCGTTTTTGACCGCCACGATAACGCTAACTAATGGTTGACTCATGTTAACCTGCGGCGTGGGGCCAGCCTTTCTCGTCCACCTCGTGAATTGGGTCCAGCAAGAGCAAATCCTGCATATCGGTATATTTTTGCAAGACGGGCGGCGACCAGACGGGACAAAGCGGCAGTTCCGGGCTGACCTTTGGCGGCAATGCGGAATCTGGCCGCAACAGTTCTTCTTCTTGTAGCGCAGCGACAAAGCCCTTAACAACTTCGGTAAGTTGTTCTACAGCATGATGTTGCGCTTGCAGGGAAGCGGCAATTTCAGCCGGAGTAGCACCCAGCAAACACGCCCGCCAAATCAAGGCCGCGCAGTTTTCCAAGCTGTAATAGGTGCCTTTGTTGAGATGTATGACAACCACTTCGTCAGCAAATTCTTCATACACCACCGCTGGCGCATTAGCGGTAAATCTTGAATCTATGAACATAATTCGTCACCGCGCAGTTCACACGGGGGTTCAGTTGAGCTACAGCTTTGGTGAAGGAACAGTAAGTGCAACTTTCGGGAGCAGAGTAATTGAGGCCCGTTCAACAAGTCAATCCCGAAGCGCATATTTTCAGAGCCTTAATTGCTTTCAAAGGCTAATAATTGATATGCTTGGCTTGATCTGAAAAAATGCCCTGATGACGAAAAAATTACCAACCCTTGCCAATGGCGTCTGGCCTTCCCCGCAGCAAGAACTGCTGCTCCGGGCGGCCTTGTCCTTCGGTGACGATTCGTTACAAGCGTGGCGCGATTGGTGCCGGGAAGCCGAACCTGAACTCCTCGACGCCGGTTCCTCCCGCTTGTTCCCGCTCATTTTTCGCCGTTTGCGTGAGCCATGTGTGAATGACCAATGGCAGCCACTTTTGAAGCAAGCCTATCGCCAGACATTGGGACGGAACCGCTTGCTGTTGCATCACGCCGCCCACATCTGCGACGAATTGGCGCGGCTGGGCCTCCGCCCTTTGTTGCTCAAGGGCGTGCCTTTGAGCCAAATCTATTATGTTGACACCGGCACGCGTCCGATGTCTGATATTGACGTATTGGTTGCGCCAGCGGAGGCCCCGCGCGCTTTTGCCTGGTTGCAAGAGAACGGGTGGCAGCCCCAACGCCCCGGCGGCGCGGGACTGATACCTTTCACTAACGGTCTTTCGTGGAAACACTCCAACGGCCTGGAGTTTGATTTACATTGGAATCTGATGTTTGGTTGCTGGCGGGCTTTTGCTGATGCGCCGTTTTGGGCCGCGTCGCAACCGTTCGCCCTCTCGGGCCGTGAATATCAAACTCTCTGCCCCACGGATATGCTGTTGCACGTTTGCTTTCATGGCGCGCGCTGGAATGTCACACCGCCGTTGCGTTGGATTGCCGACGCGATGATGATTTTAAGCCGCGCCGGCGAAGAAATTGACTGGCTGCGCTTGCTGGAACTGGCCCGCGAACGGCGTCTCTCGCTTATGCTACGCGAGACGCTCGGTTATTTGCACCGGACTTTTGCCGCGCCGGTGCCGCCCTTCGTGCTGGCAACTCTGGGCGTTACGCCCGTCAGCCGCGGGGAGCGTCTGGCCTATCAAGACAAAATGCGGCCGCAAGCGGATTTGACTATCGGCGGCTGGCTGCGTTACTGGTGCTACGCTTACGCCCACATCACTGAACGCACCGGCGAACGCCCGCGCCCGCTCGTGTTTGCCCACGCGCTAAAGGAACTATGGGGCGTGCCGCACCTCTGGCAACTCCCGCTCAGAGCTTTGTCGTTCACGCTCTGGCGCACTGGCAATGCCGCCATCAGACAAGACTAAGCCGGTTGAGACTGGAGCGCGGACAGCCTTGTCCGCAACGAGCGAATGCGAGTAACGAACTCTCATTACCAGGCTGCTTTGCCGGAACTTGCTCTATCGTTACCGTTTTTCGCGCTTACGCGCTCATGCGGACAAGGCTGTCCGCGCCCCAGTCGTGAAGTTTTCATGCGCTCCGTTTACGACAATTCCGCTCTGCCAGTTGTGTCGGTCATTACGGCCTGCTTCAACGACGGTAAATATCTGCCCGAAGCTGTTGCGAGTTATGAGCGGTACGCGCCGGATTACTGTGAACTAATCATCGTCAACGACGGTTCGACACAAGCCAAAACGCGGCGTGGCTTGCGTCGCCTCGCCCAACGCGGCGTGAGGGTTTTAGACTTGCCGCATGGCGGACTTTCACGGGCGCGAAACGAAGGCATCAAAGGGGCGCGGGGCCGCTTCATTCTGCCTCTGGACGCTGATAACCGTTTGGGCGCGGGCTACATTGAACAAGCTGTAGCCATTCTGGACGCGCAACCGGAAATCGGCGTCGTGTATAGCGATTGCCGTGAGTTTGGCATTGTCGGGCAATACCGCCCCGCGCCGGAGTTTGTCTTGCCGGAGATGTTGCATCATCCGGCGATAGACGCTTGCGCGGTCTTTCGCAAACAGCTTTGGCAAGATTGCGGCGGCTACGATGAGCGTTTATCGGCTTGGAGTGACTGGGAACTGTGGCTCAACGCGGCCTGCAATGGCTGGCGGTTTCAACACCTGCCCGCCGCCCTGTTTGATTACCGACGCCGCGACGATTCGCTTGGCGCAACCATTTCAACAGACGAACTGCGGGCCACTTTGGAATTGTTAGTTGACAAACACGCCTCGCTTTACCGTGAAAACCGCCCCGATTTGCTGGACGAACAGGGCCGTCCGACGTTTGAATGGTTGCAACAAATTCAACCGCCGGCGTCCCGGCCCGGGCGTCTGCGCCGGGCCCTGTGGCGCGTCAGGCAAAAAGCCCGGCGCGTTATCTTCAAACAAAGTTGATGGACAATGACATAAAAGAAGCAACTCCGACGGGTTGGCGTTTAGCGGTGCGGCTTATGCGCGAAGACCGCGAGATATATGCCTCTGTCATAACCTTATCCCGCGTTTTGCTGGCGTTGTCGGCCATTATTAGCTTGCCGCTCTATGCGCTGGCCCTGCCGCCAAGCCTGTCCCCGGCCCCACGCCTGGCGGTCAGTCTGACGGCGGCGATACTGGCGGGCGTTTCCTTGTTTCTTTACTCGCGCGCCAGGCCGTCGCCAAGTCCGGCGAACGCGCTTTGCCTGGCGTTGAGTTTAGTTTTATTTCCCACCTGGTTTTTCGGGCAAGCCCTTTCTAATGTTTATCTGTTGACCCGCTTTGAATTATGGCCCGCGTGGAAATTAGTTTTGGGTTTGCTGCTATTTTACGCTCTGCCTTTGCTACTGGCGTTTTACCTGGCGCGACAGCCGGCTGACCGTATAGCGTATTGGGCGCGCGGGCTACGGGTGACAGCCGTAACTTTTCTGCTTTTATTGGTTTGTCTCGAAATTGGACTGCGTGTGGCCGAGCGCAAATATGGTTGGCAAGCCGCCCCCAAGCGCACTGAAGGGAGAGAGATGTCGCCCAACCCGCTGCCGGACACCTGGCAGTATCTCCCCAATCAGACCTGGGCCGATGTCTATCCGACGGACGAACGCGGTTATTTTGAGCCGGGCCACCGCATAACCTACCAAACCAATTCCGCCGGTTATCGTGACAACGAGTTTTTTGAGCAAAAAAAGCCAGGCGTAATCCGCTTCGCTTTGCTGGGCGATTCGTTTGCCTTCGGCGAAGGTGTTAAGCCGCAGGATGTGGGCGCAAACTTGCTGGAACAACTTTTGACTGCCAAAGCCGGTTGTCCGGTGGAAATTTACAACTTTGCCGTGCAAGGTTACAGCACCCGGCAACAAGCGGTTATTCTTGACCAGGTAGCCCTAAAATATAACCCCGACGCGGTAATCGTGTGGTTTTTTCTTAACGACATCGAAACCCACCGCGACCAAAGACAGTTCCAGGTTATCAATAAAACGTCCTGGTTCTTGCCTTCGCTGATGAGTGTTTCCCGCGTGGCTTTTTGGAGTTCGCAGCTTCTGAAAAAGTTAGCCGGGGCAACATACCACAACCGCATGATAAACAGTTACCAACCGGGCCACCCAAATTGGGAAGCGACGCGCGGATATTTACAGCAGATGGAACGCAACGCCCGCGCCAGCGGGATTCCGATTTTGCTCTTTTCGCACCCGCAAGTTGTGCTTTTACAACAATACCCTTTAGAGCAAGTGCATAAATTGGTTGTCGCTTCGGCCCAAGAGCTTGGCTATCAAGCCTTTCCGTTGTCGCCCGCCTTCGCCGGCCACGAGAACGAATCTCTCTTAGTTCATGCCAGCGACCAGCATCCCAACGAAGTGGCCCATCGCTTAACCGCGCATTACGCCGCCGACAAAATCGCGCCATTTTTGCCGGCTTGCCCCGCAGCCAATGCAAAGCCGGAGGGCGATAGACGCCGCTGAAATATGCGCCTGAAACAGTCACTTAAAGCGCATCGTTGGTGGGACGCCAAAATGCTGCCGCTGCTGGCGGTGATTTATGACCAACTCAGCCGCGCTACAATTCCGGTTTCGCTTTCGCGGGCCAGTCTCGCGGTGGCTTTGTTCTTGCTGGCCTCCATCGGGATTGCGGGCTGCGGCTACCTGCTCAATGATTTTACCGACCGGACGCAAGACCGCCTGAACGGTATTGACAACTTAACCGCCAACAAAAGCGGCGCATTTTTGACAACTCTGGCGGGCGGGCTTTTGTTTCTGGCGTGGTTGCCTTGGTTGTGGCTGCCTGTAAGCCGCGAAGTGTGGGGCCTTTTGGCGTTGGAGTTTGTTTTGTTCGCGGCCTATTCAATTGCGCCGGCGCGTCTTAAAGAACGCGGCGCGGCGGGATTATGGGCCGATGCGCTTTACGCCTGCGTCATCCCTTTGTTGGTGGCCTGGCTGGTTTTTGCGCGGCTGGGCCAAACGCCGAATCCGGTTTGGTACGGCGTCGCGCTGGGTTTCTGGGGCTTCGGCGCGGGTTTCCGCGCCATTTTGTCGCATCAGTTAGAAGACCTGGCGCGTGACCAAAAGGCGGGGGCGCAGACCTTCGCGGCGCGGCGCGGTTGGCAAACGGCGCAGCTTTGGCTAAAGTGGGCCGGACGGTTTGAAGCCGTCACCGGCGCGGCTTTTTTGCTGGTTTTGGGCGCAGTCAATAGCTGGCTGATACCTGTCTGTTTCGCGCTGCACGTCGCTTGGGAGTTGCGTTGCTGGCAGCAAAACTGTTTGTGGAGTCTGCGCGAATGGCGACAACAACCCGCCGGCAACCGCGCCGTGTTTGTCCACGATTTAGCCCTGTACCGTTTCCGCATTCGCTGGCTGCCGTTGATATTACTGGCTTTGCTGGCGTTTCGCTTTCCGGTTTACGCGCTCTGGTTTGCGCCGCACCTGCTCTTGTTTGAAAACGGCTTAGTTCAGAGTTACGGCTTCAGCCGTGATTGATTGCGCGGTTCACGGCTGAAGCCGTAATTCTAACCCTAATAAAGACGATGCGACAAGTTATAGCCCGGCCCGAAGGCCAGAAAGAGTTGTTGGAACAGGGGTTTACGCGGGCCGCTTTGCTCTCGCCCGATGAGGTGGCCTATCTGCTAGGCGAACTGACCAAACTCCGGCCCGACGACAATTTTGCGCCGCAAAACCCTTGGTTTTCCTATCATTGCTCGTTTCTGGATACCAACCTAAGCTACAAACGCGAGTCAAGCAATCTTTTGCGCCAGGTCTTCGCGCCCGGCATTAGTCGCCTGTTGGTAAACTATGAAATTCTCAACTGCAACTTTTACGTCAAGCCCCCGGGCACGGGCCGCTTTGTCATCCACCAGAACTGGCCCGCGCTGCAAGATATGGGCGACACGACGGTAACGGTCTGGTGTCCCCTGCAAGACACGGATGAAACTAACGGCACGCTGCAATTTGTCCCCGCCAGCCATAAGATTACGCCCGACATCGCCGGCCCCGCGTGCGGCTTTTACTTCGATAATTTGCTTGATTCATTGGTGGAAAAGTATCTCCAACCGCTGCCGGTCAAGGCCGGCGACGCGCTGATTTTCGACGACAGCCTCATTCACTGGTCAGAGCAAAACTACTCCGGCAAACCCCGCGTGGCCGTGCAAATACTGTGCGTGCCGGCGGACGCCACGCCCGTCTTTTTCTACCTAGACCCCGCCGACACCAGCCGCTTCGAGGTCTTCGCAGTGGACAGCGAATTTTTCATCACGCAAATCAAAGATGACCTCTTGCGGCGTCCAAACAACGCCCGCAGTCTCGGTTTTGTCCCGAACCCCAACCGCCTCTTAACCGAAGCCGAATTTGCCGAACTTCTGCGGCGCGGCGACGAAACCAGAGTGCGGCTTTACTGACACTAAAACTTCACGACTGGAGCGCGGACAGCCTTGTCCGCATGAGCGCGTAAGCGCGAAAAATGGCTACGAAAAGGCCCGGTTAAAATTAACCAGGCCCGTTGCGTAACCCTTGCTACTCGCCTGTCGGCTCGTTGCGGACAAGGCTGTCCGCGCTCCAGTCACCAGGTACGAGTTCATTCGGAGGTTGATTTGGCGTAATGCTGCAAGGCTTCCAGGCAGAGGCCCGTCGTTAGTTCAGCCGAACCCCACAGCGCGAGGCGTTTCGGCCCGCCGTAGTAAAAAACAGTACTGTCCCAACTACCATCATCATCTTGAGCGCGTAAGAGGTAGCCGACGGCGGCGGCGCAAAAATCGGGCCGTAAGTCAAAATTACGCAGCGCGTTGAGGGCTAACGCCGTATGCAGGGCGTTTTCGCCAATCACACCGTCCGGGCCGATGTTTTCAGCCAACCGCGCCAGGCAAAACGCGCCCGCGAACCCTAACGACTTCACGCCTGAGGCAAAGGCCCTCGAAACGGCGTAATAAAAAGTAAAGGAGTCACGATACCACTTATCACAATTCGCCTCTTTGCCTTGTTCGATAATCTCCCGCAGCCAAGCAATCACGGGGCGCGTCTCGTCGCGTTCGCCTAAATAGAGCAAGACATTGGCGTTGACAACAGCGTCAACATCGCCCCTGGCTGCTTCGGTGTAACGCCAAAAGACCGTCAGGCGCGGCAAATTTAGTTCGCTGAGGACAGCCCGCCACCAGGCGCGGGAAAGCGTGGGTTGCGGGCGCAGTATGAGCCAGGTGTAAAAGAGTCCGGTGTGGTTGCGGTTGGCACGGACGATGGCGCGGTTGTCGGGAAAGGCGCGTCCATGTTGCCGCAAAAGGCTGGAAATACTGGCGATGTCGTCCACATCGGCGGGGATAAAGCGGCGGTTGTTGGCGTCGTCGCGGCCCCAGTGACGCCACAAGCCCGGCCCTTCCATTTCGTCCAGAAAAAATTGCAAGGCGTGGTTGAGCATCTCACGCGCCGGCGCGTGAGGCAGATAACCTAGCGAATGGGCGATGTGCGCGGTGGCGAAGAGCGAAATATCCGGCGCGGTTTCGTGGCTTCCGTCGTGTTGGACAACGGTGCGTTCTACCGGAAACTGGCCGGATGGCATTTGCCGCGCTGACAAAAACGCCAGCCCGCGCTCAATAGCTTGTGAAATAACGGGTTGCATAGACGGACGCTCGGTTAGCATTTTCAACGCAAAGGCGCAAAGGTGCAAAGACGCCAGGGGAAAACAGGCCACTTGCTTAATTATTTCTACTTTGCGTCTCTGCGTCTTTGCGCCTTTGCGTTAAATCCTGACGTCAATGTGGACACGGCGGCAACCTGGCGGCGATTTTGTCCGCCGCGTATTCAGCCGTCAAACGGTGGGCGATTTCGTTGGGGTGTTGGTCGCTGGGATGCACCGTCAAAGCCTGGCCCGCGTATCCGGCAAATGCCGGCAGTAGGTCAAACGCCGTCAAGCCCGCTGCTTGCGCTCCGGCGACAACCTGTTGCGCTTCTTTTATTTGGGGGTAATTATCGGTACTGCCCATCGTCGGATGAACAAACAACATAAGCGGGGTTTTATGTGTCTGCGCGGATTGCGCCATGCTTCGCCAAAGGGTCTGCAAATCCTTCCAATTCTTGCCTTGCGGGTCATAGTAGGTATTGTTGAAATCCTGAAACCGTTTATTAGTCACCTGTGATAAGCGGTGATTGAGTAAACCGGCCAGGCGCGAAAGGCGCGCCCAACGCGGCGCAATCCAGGGGGTTTGGTTGTAGATGCCGGCGCGTCTGCCGTCGGCCATATTTTCAATATCGGTCATCGAATACCAGACCAAAACGAGGTCGGGCCGGTAGTTCCAGACCGTTTTCTCAAGCTGGTTTGCTTCTTGTTCGGCGTTGAACCCGCCCAACGCGAAATTGTAAACCTCAACCGGACAACCGGCC
>JAYVJN010000502.1:0-5410 GCA_043769325.1 Acidobacteriota bacterium | reverse complement strand
AAGTTCACGCGCCGTCGTGAGCGCGTCGCGGAAACGCCCGTCGTCGGCTTCCAGCACCGCGATACGCGCCCAAGCCTCATCGCGGGGCGCTCCTTCGGGGATGACGGCGGCGATTTCCCGCGCCGTGGCTGCGTCCTGAGCGGCGAGAAATTCGGCAGAGATAGCTCCGAGCAGAGCGTCGCGCGTTTTTACGTCGTCGTTGGTTAGCGTGCGGCTGTCGCGGGTCAAGCTGAAAGCGCGTTGCAATTGGGCGCGGAAGTTTACGTCGTCGCCGGTTTCCTGATAGACACGCGCCAGAAAGAGACAGCCGCGTCCTTTGTGGTAATCGTCTTTGAGCGTGTCGAGCAAACGGCGGGCTGCGAAAAAGTCGCCGTTACGGGCCTGGGCGTGGGCGATGTTGGCGTAAAGCCACGAAATGTTGAAGGCGTCTATCTCTTCGGCGACGTAAAGAGCCTTTTCCGTGTTGTCAACAGAGAGCCAGCTTTCCGCCACGCGCAAGAGCATTTGGTCGTCGGCTTCATCTTCGGCAATGGCTTGCGCCCGTGAGATTTGCGTAGTGGCTTGCGCTACGCTGCCCGACGCCGCATAACGCACGCCCAACGCGCAGAAGGTTTCGACCTGTTCATCGGGTAAGTTAATGCCGGGCAAGATTTGCGCCGCTTTATCAAGTAAGGCCAAAGCCTCTATGGTTTGTCCGGCGGCGGCGCGATGGCGGGCAATTTCTAGCAAGATGACGGCGTAGGAGCGCGGTTCTTCCAGAGCATCGGCAATCGCCAGGGCTTGCGTCTCGTTCTTTTCTGCGGCGTGGCGGGCGATGTCCACCAGCGTCGGTTCGGGGTAGCCGAGTTGGTCGGCGGTGGCGCGGGCGGCTTCGTAATCGCCGCGTTCGGCCTGGGCGAGCGCGATGTCGTGGCGGGCGGCGTCTTGCCAGGTTTCGTCTTCGCAAGCGTCGGCGAGTTGGGGCGCGAAATCATCGTGGCCGTGTTGGGCGGCGAGGGCCGCGAGTTCGGCGAAACGCTGTTCGCGTTCGTGGCTGTCTGCCACGTCGTAGAGCGGTTCGAGGGCTTGCGCCGCCAATTCAAGTTCGCCCGTCTTTAAGTAATGCGCCACGATACGCGCCAAAACCTCAACCTGCGCTTTGGGTTCGCTCAAATCTTGCGCCAGGTAAAAAGCGCAGCCGCGCAGACTGGTTTCGGGTTGTTCGTCAATCGGGTAATAATCCGGCATGAAAGTAACGATTGCAAATTTGAAATTAGAGATAGCAGATTAAGTTTCTGCTGTTTGGATGAAGTGGCCTAAAAGCAATGCCCCGCGCACTATCAGACTAAAGCACCAAGTATTTTTCAATCCAGTAATCGGCACACAATTCTCATCTGGCATAGAATTACAGATGAAATATTTAGCCCGTGGGCCGAGATATGGGATTTTGTCCACATCCAACTTCTCGGCCCACATTTGCTGGGCGGTGTCAATATCTCTGGCACGCACTTGAGCAAGGTATGTGCCGCCACGATAATCTATTACGAATGTATAAAGCGGCATGAATTAACCGAATAAGCGGCCAAAAAAGCCGCCTTCGTCTTTTTTGGTAAGCTGTTCGAGTTCGCCTTTATCCAGCCAGAAACCGCCGCATTCAGAGCAGCGTTCGATTTTATGCTCCTCGAAATTCACTTCGACCAATTTGCCGTTGCATTTGGGGCAATTAGGGCGGGTAGCGGCTTCCGCGTCAGCGGCTAGTTGGGCGCGTAACTTTTCTAGCGTTTCTTTCTCTTTGCGATGAAAGTACTCATTTTCTAAGGCTTGTTTGCGTTCGTCAAAAGCGTCGGTCATAAAAGTTTCCTCACAGATGATGTCGTTTGTCGGACTTGTCGCCGGATTTTTACCAGAGCATATATTTAATATCAGATAAGCAACCTAATGCGCCACTCCGCGAGTCGAAAGCGGTGGCTTTGCGAAGATAAATCAGGCCGTTTTTGCGTACTGTACGGAAATGGCTTTTGCCTTTAGAATGGCGCGTAGTCTGGCACGAAAGCGTGCCACAACTTTTTATTAAACGTAAGGAAGAACGTATGAAATTTTTGACGCAGTGGGGATGGCGCGGCTTGCTCGCGTTGGTATTGGCGATGGGCGCGGCGGGCATTGCGCCGGCGCAACAGACCGACAAAAAAGATGACAAAATCAAAGTCTCGTCCGGTGAGAATGATTTAGCCAAAAAACTTCAAGACGAGAAACTGCCTTTGGACAAGAAATTTGAAATTGCCCAAAAGCTGTTGGAGAAATATCCCAAAAGCCAGTTACGCCCCAGGTTTGCGGAATATCTGTTGGGCGTGATTTCTGACTTGAAAGACCCGGAACAACGCATCTCTCAGGTAGAAACCTTTCTTGGCGTTTTTACTGACGCCGGCGAACAAGAAATGGCGGTGCCGGCTTTGGTAGATGCTTATCAGGCGGCCAAGCGCTGGGACGACGCTTTCGGCCTGGCCCCCAGAGCCTTGGAGAAAAAACCGGATAACGTCGTTTTGCTTACACAGTTAGCCATTGGCGGCACGGATTTGGCGCGTTCGGGCAAGAAAGACTATTTCGACCAAACTAAACAGTACACAAATAAGGGTATTGAATTGATGTTGGCGGACAAAAAGCCAGGCAATGTCAGCGCTAGCGAGTGGGCCGATTTCAAGAAACAGTGGTTGCCGCAACTCTATTATTCGCAGGGCTTGCAAGCGGCGTTAGGGGGTAACCCAAAAGACGCCCGCGCCAGTTATCAGAAGGGCATCGCGTTGAATCCAACCGATCCTTACGGCTATTTTCTGTCCGGCATTTTAGCTAATGAGGAGTATCAGGAACTGGTGAAGCAATACAAAGTCACCCCGGCCGGCCCCGCGCAAGACGCCAAACTCAAGGAAGTCCATAGCAAAATGGATGAAGTTATCGAATTATACGCGCAAACTATCGCTTTGGCGGACGGCAAACCAGCCTATAAAGCCATCTCCGAGGGCCTCTTACAAGACGTGCAAGCCTATTACAAAGTCCGCAAGGGTTCTCTCGACGGCCTGCAAGCCTTGATTAATAAGTACAAAAAGTGAGTTTACAGGCGCAAGCGAGACTCTTAGTAACAGGGCAAAAATAAAGTGACCCACAATGCGGAAGCCCGCACTTAGTCAAGGGCGTCAAACAAGGGCGTCAAACATGGCACACCTGACGTAGTGCGTGTTTCTGCAAGATATTTGCTGGGTTAGGTTATTTTATTCGCGTTACTTAACGAATCATTGATGGCACCTGAAAAGTGTCCGGCACTATATGAAAAAACAGTTTACCGCAAGTTTTCTCGCCCTCATTTTTGTCTTACATTCGTTCGCGCAACAACCACAACTTGCGCGAACCTTTAGCGTCGAACGCTTACGCGCCGACGTAACTTATCTCGCTTCTGACAATCTGGGGGGCCGGCGCACCGGCACAAAAGGCGCGGATTTGGCGGCGGCCTATCTGAAAAACGAGTTTCGCAAAATCGGCCTGGAACCCGCCGGCGCACCGCCCCGGAAAGGCAAGCCGCCGCGCTACGAACAGCCGTTTCCCTATATTGCCGGCGTTTCGCTGGGCCAGAAAAACGATTTGACTTACGAAATGGAGGAAGGGAACACGATTTCTTTAGGCTTGGAAAACCGTGTCGGCAAAGATTGGCTACCTTTAGGATTTTCGTCCAATGGCAAACTGGCTAAGGTTCCGGCGGTGTTCGCGGGTTACGGCATCAGTGACCAAACGCTCAACCGCGATGACTACGCCGGTTTGGACGCGAAAGACAAGGTGGCGATAGTCTTTGCCGGCGCGCCCGCAGGAACGCCGCCGACGCGGGCCGCCGACGCCCGCAGCAAGGCCATTAACGCCCGTCAACACGGGGCTAAAGCGTGCGTTATCATCGCCGTTGAGGAAGAATTTGCCAATGACCGCCTGGCCAAATTGCGTTATGACAATGCGGGCGAGGCCGGTTTGCCGGTCATAGTCATCTCGCGGGACATTGCCGCCAACTGGCTGGCCGGCGATTCCGCAGGGCTGACCGCGTTACAACAAAAGGCCAAAACGCAAAGCCCGCGTGAGATTGTCTTGGTCAAACAACAATTGGCCCTCAACGCGACGGTTGACATTGTGCGGAACACGGTTAAAGCCAACAACATCATCGGCGTTTTGCCCGGCAAAGACCCAAATCTGAAAAGCGAAGCCATCGTTATTGGCGCGCACTACGACCATTTGGGCTTGGGCGGCGAAGGCAGCGGCAGTCTTTCGCCAAAAACGGGCGAGATTCATCACGGCGCGGATGATAACGCTTCCGGCACGGCGGGTTTACTCGAACTGGCGCGGCTGTTCGCGGCGGAAAAGCGCAATCGCCGCACGCTGATTTTCATCGCTTTTAGTGGCGAAGAAGAGGGTTTACTCGGCTCGAATTTCTATGTCAACAATCCTGCCTGGCCGTTGGACAAAACCGTCGCCATGATAAATATGGACATGATTGGACGGATGCGCGACAAGAAAATGACCGTCGGCGGCATCGGCACGGCGCAAGAATTTCGCCCGCTCATCGAACAACTTAACGCCAACACGCCCGTCGCCGTCGCCAACGCCAAGCGGTTTGACCTGGCCCTCAGCGAAGATGGCTTCGGCCCCTCAGACCACTCATCTTTTTACTCCAAGCAAATTCCTGTTTTGTTCTTTTTCACCAACGCCCACGAGGATTATCACAAACCCACAGACACCGCCGACAAAATCAATTACGACGACGAGGCGCGTATTTTACAGATGGTTTCCGAAGTCATTAAAGCCATTGACGGCAACGACAAACGCCCGACTTACACTGTCGCCAAAGCCTCTGCCGAAGGCCGCCGCAGCCCTACTTTTAACGTCACTTTAGGCGTCATTCCAGGCTACGCCGAATCCACTGACGGCATGAAACTGGACGGCGTGCGCGAAGGTTCACCGGCGGATAAGGCGGGCCTCAAGGCGGGCGATAAAGTAACTAAGCTGGGCGGCTTTGACATCAAAAATGTGCAGGATTACACCTACGCGCTGGGGCAGTTGAAGGCGAACGTAGAATATGAAGTCGTCGTGGTGCGCGGCAGTGAAACGCTGACTCTCAAGATAACGCCACTGGCGCGGAAGTAGTGACTAATACGTTTACACTAAGAGGCCGCGCATGATAAGCGGCGGGCGCAAGCGACCCTTCCCGACCTGCCAGGTCGTTCAGCGGGCCTGGGTTTCTGGTGTGCGTCCATACAGTTATAATGCGAATCAAGGGTTGAAGTTTAACCGCCAAACCGGATGTGTCGGCCCGCCGCGCTTGCCAATGGCAACCGGCCCGGCGGGAAACACGCCACTATCCCTTGTCAACTGTCACTTGTCCACTGGTTTAGCGAAAAATAGT
>JAYVJN010000501.1:0-5294 GCA_043769325.1 Acidobacteriota bacterium | reverse complement strand
GGCGACGGCAAGTTTACTCACTCGTCGTAGGGTTGCGCTCACTCTCGTTCGCTGACCCTACGCTATATTGTGCCTCGCCGTTGGCGAGAAAACCGACGCTCCGCGTAACATGAGTCATTAAGTTGATTGATTCTAAAATTGAGGATATCAAAAGCGAGGCAAAAATTCAGGAGTCTGAAATTAAAGTATAACGAGGTGCAGCTATATTACCAAACCGGAGTTTCACAATAGTCCGGCAAAAGGCGGAAAATCCTCTGGCGTTGAAAAGATTCGTTGACAAGCCGCGCCAACACTCCTAGAATCAAATTCGCCGTAATTGTTCCTTGTGCCGAGAGAGAAGATACCCGTAACGCTGGAGGCTATCCAGGCCACGCATCGTGAGAGACGCGAGGCGATTCACGCCCGTTTAGCGGAATTTCAGGCCGTTTGGGAGTTTGGCACAGATGAACGGCTCTTTGAAGAACTGGTCTTTTGCATCTTTACCGCCGGCGCTTCGGCGCGAATGGGTTTGCGTTCGCTTGAAGCAGTGCGGGATTCATTGAAAGACGCGACGCATGATGAGTTGACGCAAATTTTGCTGGGCCGGCATCGCTATCCGGCGGCGCGGGCCGGGTACATCGTCGCCACGCGGGAGTTTTTACAGGCCGATTGCGGCTTGCGTTTGCGCGAAAGATTGAACAGTTTCGCCGACCCGCTGGAACGACGCGATTGGGTGGCGCGCACCAAAGGCGTCAAAGGCATTGGCTATAAAGAGGCCAGCCATTATTTGCGTAACATCGGTTTACGCGGCTACGGAATTTTAGACAAACACATTTTGCGGTGTTTGCACGAAGTTGGGGTGTTGGATTCGCCGCTCCCGCCCGCCAACCGCGCCCGCTACCTTGAAGTAGAAGCGCGTCTGAAACAATTCGCCATAGACCAACGAATTGATTTCGATGAACTAGACCTTGTGTTGTGGTCTATGAAAACAGGGGAGATATTGAAGTGATTTTAGATTTGCGATTTTAGATTTACGATTGGATTTTGCGCGGCTGCGCCGAATCGTGGTAGAGAAGCGTCGCGTTTCTACGGCATCCAATCCAAAATCTAAAATCGGCAATCCAAAATCAGAAGGGGGCGTTTGCAATGCAGTATAGCGGAACGCGGAAGCGATTTTGGTGGGCGGCCAGCGGTGTGGCCGCTTTTGCATTTTGTCTAATTTTAAGCGTGCCGGCGTTTGCCGTCGAGGACGTTAAGGTGTTGCGAAAACAGGCCGCGAATGCTATGAAAGCGGGCGAATTTGCGCAGGCCGAAGAGATTTACAACCAACTTTTGGCGTTAAACGCGAAAGACCAAAAGGCGCGGTTAGGTTTGAGTTACGCGCTGCTCAAGCAACGCTTTTGGGGCGGCGCGTTTGAACAAGCGGCGAAGGTCTTGCAGGAAGACCGCTTTTCCACGCGGGCGCTGGCTTTGCTCGGCACAACGCTGCTGGCGAAGGGCGAGTTTCGCGCCGCCAACGACGCCTTTCAGTCAGCCCTGCTGTTAGACGACAACGAACCGTTGGCGTTAGCCGGCTTGGGCATGATTGAGTTTTACGAGAATCGCCTGAGTAACAGCGTCAGCCTTTTGCGCCGCGCCGTTGCGCTGGATAACGACGAGCCGGATTTCATTTTCAGTTTGGCGCAAGCCGCCGCCCGCGACGAAAAATTCAAGGAATCTGCCGACTCTTTCGAGCGTTTTCTGCGTATTGCGCCGAAAACCGACGAAGACCGCCGTGACCGCATTCGCGGGCTGATTGGCTTTCTGCGCTATCTCGGCCAACGCGGACGCCTCTACGCCAACGACGGCGACACGGCCAACGTGCCGCTAGAAATGGTGACAACGCGGCCGGTGGTAAATGTGCGCATCAACGGCCACAAAGAAACACAGAAATTTGTTTTCGACACCGGCTCCGGGATGTGCGTTATCTCCGAAGAGACGGCGAAACGGTTGGGCGTCAAACAAATTGCGCGGGGCGGCAAAGCGCGGGCCGTCGGCGGTGACGGCAAATTTGAAATCGTTTACGGGTTTCTTGATTCTCTCAGCGTCGGCGACGTAACTATCAACAACGTGCCGGTTTACATCCGCCGCTTTCACGGCAATTCGACGCAAATTGACGGTTATTTAGGGACTTCCGCAATCGCTAAATATGTCACAACGGTGGATTACGCGGCTCGCTTCTTTAGTCTCAGCAAAAAGCGCAAGCCTGGTAAAAACAACGCCGCTACGACGGTAGAACTGCCGATGCGGACGACTTCGAGCGGCTTTATTAGCGGCGAAGTGCAAATCGAAGGCGTCAAGAAAGCCCTCAATTTTATCATTGACACCGGGGCCAGCATCTCTGTGCTGTCCGACAAATTAGCCGGCACCGAAGAAATGGGCGCGTTTCCGGAAGGGGCGCGGATGCGCGTCTATGGCGCGGCGGGCGTGGAGGACGACGTGAAAACGCTTATATTGCCGCAACTCTTGGTTGGCACGCATAGCCAACACGGAGTCAACGCGGCGATTCTTGACCTGGATTCTATCAACGAAACCACCGGCTTTGAGCAAACCGGAATTATCGGCGGCAACTTTCTCTACAATTACCGCGTGACATTCGACTTCAAGCGCGGTATTTTGCGTCTGGAAACGCAGAACGGCGGCGGCAACGGCCCTGCGCCGGGGCCGTCTTCAACCGTTGCGCTACGGCAATGAAAAGTGGAGAATGGAGAGTGGAGAGTGGAGAATTCTTGAGGCACTCAGCCCAATCATTCTCCATTCTCCATTTCACATGAAACAAAGCATTTATCTGGAAACTTCGGTGGTCGGGGCCTATCTGGACAACGGCGACCCGTTCCGCCGCGATTTAACGATTCGTTGGTGGGAACACGAAATGTTTGCCTATCGTCCGGTCATTTCGCTGCTGGTGCAACGCGAATTGGAGCGCATAGCTGAACCGCATCGCACTGGCTATCTCAAGTTGGTGCAACCGCTTGAGCAACTGCCATTGGACGACGAAGCCGCGATTTTAGCCGACGGCTACATCGCGCGCGGCATTTTTGCCCGCAAATACCTCGCGGACGCCTTGCACGTTGCGCTGGCTTCGTGGCACAAAATTGATTACCTGGTGACCTGGAACTTCGGCCATCTCGCCAATGTCCGACGCCAGGCCCGGATTCGCCTGTTCAATACCGCCGCCGGTTTTTTTGTGCCCATGATTGTCACGCCCGAATTTCTCGTCGAAGCTGTCGGCGATTGATAGCGTAAATCGTGAAAAGAACGGCAGCAGGTAATCCGTTGCCGGTTACGATTCACGATTTACGATTTACGCGCTAACCCATGTATCGTAAACCAAAATTTCTCTCCGTGCTGCACGCCATTCGCCGCGAGATGTCGCGTGAGGCCGATTATGATGTAGAATTGTTTACTGAGATGGCGCGTTCCGGTGCGCGTCCGACACACGGCCCGGCGCACAATATCGGCGGCATCCGCGTCTATGCGCCGCCCGCTGATGATGAGATAAGGATAGAACCGAAAAAAGCAGCGAGTTAGTTTTCAGTTAGTAGTTGGTAGTTTTGCGAACCGGAACTGCCGAAATAACCAGGTGAGCAAAAGCTTTCCGGTGTATAGAAAATCAAAGTTGTTATGAAACAAGCATTTAACCTTGAACCTTGAACTTGAAACTTTGAACTATCTGCTTAAAAACTCAGCTATAACATGGATGCAACATTTGCCACGATTGGCATAGAATTAGCTAACGACAATGCTTTCAACGCCTTGGCGACGCAAGCCGGCGACCAGGGCGAAGCCACTCTGTTGCCGCGCCGGGGCGCGGTGCTACACGGGCGTTGCTGGAAACTCGGCGGCGGCCTGGAAGTCTGGACGATGCTTTACGAAAATGGCACCGGAGAGACTTCTTACGCCGATTGCCGCCCCGCCTTTCGCGCCCGTTATACGCAACACATCAGCCCCTGGGCCTTGACGGAATACGACGAGGACGGCGAGGCGGTTATTCACGGCTATTGCGATAACAGCGAAACCGAAGTTCTTTTTGAACTGCAAAACCTGACCGAATTGCCGGCGGCTACTTTTAGTGCGCCGTTTCTCAACGTCAGTCTGTGCGGTTTGGCCTATTGCGCCCGCGTCTCGCCCAACGCAAAGGATTTCGTCTGGCAACCGCTCGAAAAGACGGCCCCCGAACGCGCCACGCATGAAAACGATTGGACTTTGCGCGGCAGCATACTCGCGTTCAAACCTTTGCTTAACCCGTTATCCGGCAGCGAGTTATATTGGATTTACCTGGATTTGGGGACGTTGCGGCTGGAAATTCTGGTCAATCGCCGCGCGCTGCGGGGCAAGTTGCGGGTGGGCGCGACCCTCTCCGCCGAAGTCTGGTTACAGGGCCACATTCTGGATGACTACGCCATGAGTTTGCGCTATGAAGGCGTGGATTTCACCGCCACCGCCGCCGATTTCTGGCGACATCTCAAACGAGTAAACTAAATCGTGAACCGTAAACCGTGACAAGAAGTTACGTTCTATTATCACGGTTCACGATTCACGATGCGCGGCTTCTAATGCGACGAATTTTACTGGCATTATTGCTTCTTAGCGTAGCCTTGGCCGGCGGAGTTTACCTCTTTAACCGCTATTGGATACACCGTTTCGACGCGCTCATTGCGCGGCAAGCCACCATCTATCAACTTGAACCCGATTTAGTCTGGAGCGTTATTTACCAGGAAACTTACTTCAAGCCCTGGGTTATCGGCGGGGCCGGCGAGATTGGTTTGATGCAGATAACGCCCACCGTCGCCCGCACATGGGCGCAAGCCACGGGTTTCAAAGAGTTATCCGAACAGGCGGCGCGCGACCCGCAAGGCGTGTTGTCCGACCCCGAACGCAACATCCAAATCGGTTGCTGGTACTTGGAAAAGCTGCGCGAACAATACCGCGATCTGCCCGGCGTAGAGGCGCGAATGCTGGCCGCCTACAACGCCGGCCCCAGCCGCGTCACCGAATGGAGTCAAACCGGCAACGCCCGCCCCGCTAACGAAGAAGACTTCATCGGGCGCATCGGCATCCCTTCCACGAAAATCTACGTTAGCGAAATCATGGCCCGCTATCGCGCTCTAAAAGCTGATGGTTCAAACAAATAAACTCTACTGCGCCCGTTGGGTTTTGCCGGACGCCGCGACGACGTGGGAAAACGGCGCGTTGGCGATTGCCGGCGACACTATTACCGCCGCCGGAACGCAAAGTGAACTGCGGGCGCAATTCCCTGCCGCGCAAATAGTTGA
>JAYVJN010000500.1:0-3455 GCA_043769325.1 Acidobacteriota bacterium | reverse complement strand
TGCGGAAGCCCGCACTTAGTCAAGGGCGTCTGTCCGGCCCACCACGGCGCCCTTGACTAAGTGCGGGCTTCCGCATTAGCGGGTGACGCTTACTCGCCAACAATCCTTTTCCGTCTGCGCCAGACCCGCGCGGATTTGTTTTTCCAATTCCTGATTAGCCCGCACATTGCGGCGGGGCGGCGGCATGGTCTCAAGCGCGGCCAAGGCTTCGATAAATGCTGCGCGGGCTTCACACGGGCGTTTGGCTTGCGCCAAAACCGCGCCGCGCCGCGCCAGCCAGGTTTCGCGTCGTGGCATCGCGGCGGTTAAGCGTTCCAGCCGTTGCAGCGCGTCGCCATATAGCTTTTGCCGCAACTCATAATTGAGCGCGGCGAGTTCCAGAGAAACCAATGGGCCGGATTTGGGGCGGCCTTCGTCGAGGCTGCGGACGGCTTCCGACAAGCGTCCGGCAGCGGCGTAAACACGGGCGCGTTCGACGTAAATGTCCGGTTCGCTATCGTTTGCCAGCACGCGGTCGTAATCGGTAACTGCGGCGCGGAATTGTTTCAACTTGGCAAAAACGCGGGCGCGGGTCAGCCAGGCTTCGCGGTTTTCCGGTTGCTGCGCGAGAAAACGGTTGAGCGCGGACAAGGCCGGACGCGGTTGATTGGCTGCCAAAAATAATTTGCCGCGCCCCAAATTCACCAGGAAAAGCGCGGGGTTCAACCGTTCGGCGCGGTTGTAATCGGTGGCGGCGCGGCCCCATTCTTCGTGCAGACGGTAGAGTTCGCCGCGCTTGAAATAGAGTCCGGCGTTGCGCGGGTCGCTTTTTATGGCGGCGGTGACTTCCCTGATTTGCTCATGCAAACCTTCGTGCGCCAACACGCACGGGCCGGCGGCAGACAACAGTAAAACTAAAATTATCGCCCGAAGTTTCACGGATTTACTTGCGCGGCAACGGTTTCCGAATACTCCGAGAGGCCCGCCGCGTTGGTCGCCCGCACGCGGTAACGGTAAATCCGGCGCGGTTTTAGCTTTTCGTCGGCGTAGCGCGTCTTGCCCGTGCGCGTGTTTGCCAAAGGCGCAAAATCCAGGCACTCCGCGCCGGCGCAGCGTTCGATTTTGTAGCCCGCTTCCGGCGTCGCCTCGTTTGTCCAGGCCAGATTAATTTGCCGGCGGGCAAATGGCGTCGCCGTCAGGTTGGCGGGGGCCGATGGCAACACTAAAGTTGTGGCCGTAGCCGGATTGGACGGTTCAGACGCGCCCGCCGCGTTGACCGCGCGCACGCGATAAGTGTAAGCCGTATTTGCTATTAAGCCGGAATCCTGAAAAGTCACCGGGGCCGGCAGCAGGTTGGAAATGACCAAACCGGCGGGCGCGAAATCAGCGCAACCCGCGCCCGCGCAACGCTCTACGCGAAAGCTGGTTTCGTCGTTGGCGTTGTCCGTCCAAGACAGGTTTATCTGCGAACCGGAAACCGTCTGCGCGGCTAATCCATCGGGCGCAGCCGGCGGCAAAGCAGTCGGGGCATTTTTGAGAATGGTAAAATAATCGGCCACCGCGCCATTTTCACGGATAAATTTCACGTCCATTTGCGCACCGTTCACGTCCACCACCAAAGAGCCTAAGTTATTGAGTGAAATAAACATCGCGGGATGATTAAGCGCGCCGCCGCTGATTTGGCCGGAACTTCCGGCGACGGCATAAACCGCGCCGCCATTGGGGTTTGCGCCGGACGGTTTGGTGTAAGCCCCGTTGCCGTTCGCGCGCCCGTCACCGCCGTTTTTCTTCATGGCGTTAGTGAAAGTCGTGGACAAACCATAATGTCCGTCAAGCAGAAACGAGCGTTCGTAAGAATGGCTGTGGCCCGTCAAGACCAAATCCACGCCGTAGCTTTCCAGAAGCGGCAGAATGTTGGCGCGCATTTCGCTGAGTTGCCCTTCGGTGTCGGAATCATGCGAGCCTTTGGTGTAAGGCGGGTGATGCCAGAAAGCGATAATCCAGGGCTGAGTCGTGGCGGCTAAATCGCTTTGCAACCAGGTCAGCATCGGCCCGCCGGGGGAACGGTCAGAGGTCATAGAGTCCAAACAGACGAAGTGGATATTGCTGTAATTAAAAGAGTAATACTTTTCTGTGCCTGACGCCAGGCCGCCGGCTTCGGCGTTAGCGGGCAGATTGAAAATCTGAAAATAGGGAATTGTCAACGCGGGATTGGTGGACTGCGCGGTGTCGTGGTTGCCGATGGTCGGCCACAGCACTGACTGGCGCAAGGTCGTCGGGTAAAGGTCGAAAACGGCGGCTTGGTATTGGCTGTCGGTGCCGTCGTTGTAGGCGTTATCGCCAAGCATGAGCCAGAGATTGGTGCGCGTCGCGCCGGTGAAAGTTTGGTAGGCGTTGGCGACGGCTTGGGCGTTGGCGTTGGCCGTGCCGGAATCGCCCAGAACCCAGACGCGCGTTGGGACGGCAACTCCGTTACTTGGCGAAGTGTGGAAATAATACGAGTTATCACCGGCTTGCGGGGCCGTTGCGGAACCGACGGAGTAGAAATACTTGGTGTTTGGCGTGAGGCCCGACAGCGCGACTTCGTGTTCGGTAGTGACGGCGGCGTTATCGGCGTTACTGGTCAAACTGCCCGCCGTTGTGCCAACCGAGACGCGGCTGTTGGTAGGAACATCGGTGCGCCAACGCACGACCAAACCCGTCGGCGTACCCATTTGCAGGTATGGCCCGCGCGTCACGACGGGCGCGTCAGTCCCTTTTAGCGAAAGGTCGAAACTAATATCCGAACTGTTTGCGCGGTCTTGGTGCAACTCAACCGCCAGAGTATTCGCGCCCGCCACAAGCAACGCGGGCGAGAGCGTGGTTGAGAAAAATGTCGTCTCATCCGTACCACTAACTGTTGCGGCGGCGAAGGTTGTGAAATTAACCGCGCCCGCCGGCATATTGCTGCGCCAGACCTCCGCGCCGTTGAGGTAGATGACCGCGCCGTCGTCACGCAGCAAATTGAGGTTCAAATGGGTGAACGCCGACGGATTTGCGACGTTGAAAGTGTGGCGGAAATAGGTCGTAACGTATTTGTTATCCGCATCAGGGCCGAAGCTAACCACCGTCGCCTCGTCGCCGTCGCCATAACCAAATTGCGCCGGCCCCGACGCCCACGCCGCATCATTAAAACCTGCGCCATACCAGGCCGCGCCCTGATTCGTGCCGTTGTCCAGGTATTTCCAGGCCGCGCCCGTAGCAACAAGCGTCGTCTCAGCCGCAAAAACCTGCGACCCGTTCAACAGCGCGCAAAATAATAAACCCCAACAGGCGAGTGTAGCTTTCATAACCGCAGCATTTTACACAAAATCGCCATAATTGTGTGAAAAAAGCAATTGGCGTTAAGCGCGTAGTTCAGGAATAGTTTGCCTCTTTGTGTTGCAAACCGGATTACTGAGATAGTTGCTTATTCCTGTTTCAGTGTCGGGCCGTCC
>JAYVJN010000499.1:0-3532 GCA_043769325.1 Acidobacteriota bacterium | reverse complement strand
GCCCGGACAGTTGCAGGGCAAATTCCGCTGTTTCAGGCGGTGCAGACCGTCGTATTCGTAAGTGGTCGTCTGGTTATAGAGATTGGTCGCAGACTGCGGGTTGCCCACTTTATCGTTGGATTGGCTTAAAACCTGTTTCGCTTGCGGCTGTTCGCCGGCTGCCGCAAAGGGGCCGGTGACCGTAGCGGTTTCCAGAAAATCCAGGTCATCATATGTGCGCGTGGTCTTGACTCCGCGCCGGTTGGTTTCCTCTACTAAGTTGGAATTCTTGTCGTAAACAAACGGGTGGACATATACGCCAGTTACCGGAGTGCCGATAATCGGCGTAGTATCCGCGCCGGCGATGGTTTCGGTCATGTTTTCCAGACGGTTCAGCCCGTCATAGACATTAACCGTCTTAAAGCTCTGCGCGCCGCCGGTTTGGAGAATTTCTTTGGCCTGGCCTTCGGGCAAGAATTTCAAGGTTGTGGTCAACGGTTCGCGTATATTCGCCGGGTCGGTAACAGTCTGTTGCGGCGTCTGATCCAAGCCGTTGTATTCGTTGATTACGGTTGGGACCAGCGTTCCGTCGGTCTTTTTCACGCGGCTGCGGGCGTCGTAGGTAAAATTGCTCACCGCCAACGCATTGCCGGAGGTCTGACGCTCAACTTTGCGAGGGTTGCCGTAGCTGTCAAACTCGGAGAAAGTCGTGTGGAAACCGTACTCATCGGTTATGCTTTCCAAATCGCCGCGATAGCCGTAATCCAACAAGACAAAGCTTCCGCTGGGCAAATCAACCCGGCCAATATTCCCGTTCTGCGGATTGACGGTGTATAAGGTGGTGTGGTTTTTGGCGTCGGTTTCCGACAAGGGCCGGCTAAAAGTCTGGTCATAAACCGCCGAAGTGCGGAAAGTGAATTCGCCGCCGGCGCGGATTTGCCCGGCCAGATTGCCGCGCGGGTCATAACGGTTGGTAACCGTCATGCCTTCTGCGTCAAGTTCGCGGAGTTTGTTGCCGAAACCATCGAAATCAAGGCTCAGGTTGGCCCCGCGCGGCGCGTTGAGCGTGACAAATTTGGCGGGTAAGGTCGGGTCGGCGTTGGGCGTGAAAGTGAAATGAAACTGAGTTTCGTGGCCTTTGCCGTCAGTCGCTTTCACCGCGTCTAAATTGCCGTTGGCGTAGGTGTAATCGAACAGATTACCGATCTGCTCCGGCAAATCTATGCGGCTGACGGCCCACGCGCCGGAGAGCGAACGGTAAGCGTATTTAGTGGTATGGCTGCGCTGTGAGGTATGGTTCGGCGGTTGCGCTTCTTTCAGCAGCCGCACCGCGCTCGCGTCAGAGCCGTTTGAGGGGTCGTAGCTGTACCGCCAGACGCTTTCGCCGGTGGCTTGTTCGGAAATGTCATCGGCCCCGGAGCGGGCCGCGCTTGCCAGTTGGCTGTTGTTATATTCGTAATTGACCTCTAAACCGCCCGGCCCGGCCACTTTCTTAATGCGCCAGGCAAAACCGATTTGCGCCGCTGTGTAACGAATATTCTGCGAACGCAAAAAGCGCGGGCTTTGGCAGTTGAAAGAGGCGTTACTGAGATTGCCAGGGTCTAAAACCCCGACAAACGGCGTCTCCGCCAATTCGTAAGTGAAAACCAAACGCCGTCCGCCGCCGTCGGCTACCGAAGCCAGCCGTCCCAGATTATCGTAACCGAGCGCGAGACGATTGCCGTTTGGCTCTTCGATAAAGTTGAGGTTGCCCAAATAACCGGAGTTGAATAATTGCGCGCTGCCCACCGTCAGGGCCGCGTTAAAGTGGTAGCGGACGCGCGTTTTGGTGAAATAGTCAAAACTCTCGTCTTCGTTTTTCCTTAACTTGCCGTAATAAGGCGCTTCGCCGGGTGCTTCGGTGCCAACCGTAACCCTGCCAGCCTTAAAATTCTGGCTGCTCCCGTCGCCCGTCTCCAGAACGTAAAGCGAAGCGGCTGGATTTGCTTCGTCGGGTTGATATTTGAGGGTAACCTGATAATTGTGTGACCAGCCATAACCCAAAGAATTGTAGGTGTTGGCGAGTTGGCTGTTAAAATGGCGGGTGAAGGAAAGCGACAACCCGCGATTCTTGATTTCGGCAATGTCCGTATGCGAAAGAGCCAGGTTGCCGCTCTCAAGTTCTACGTCGCCGATGACGATATTACCGGGCCGGCGTTTGTCCGTTTTATCTTTATTGACCAGCGCAAAGCCTTGGGCAACATCACTTACGGCAGAATTATTTTGCAACCTGGCTGTCAAATTGAACGGATAACGACCGGCTGCCAATCCACTAAAATTTTCCGGCTTGAGTTCTTCGACATGGAGGCCGTAGTTTCTTGCCGCCCCGTCACGCAACGGAATTTCATTATTGTTGACCGTGAGCGTGACATTGGCGTCACCGCCCAATAAATAGGTCAGCTTTCCGCCGCCGTTATTGGTGTCCAGGCTAACTGAATCCTGGTAGCGTTCGATGAGATTACTGAAAACAATGGGACTGCGTTGGCGGAATTGCCCTGGTTGGCCTTCATCAATGACCAATTCTGCGCTATAAAGCGCGGCCCGGTCTATCGGCTCCGTCGTGCGCCAACGCGCTCGTCCGCGCAGAACCCCCGAACCGTTGCCAGGGTCGATTGTTGCCGTTACTTCGCCCAGATTTTCCGTTATAACTTCCCCGCCGTTGTTCGTCTCTTTGCGGACAACCACCTTTGCCGACTGCGGAATATCATGGCCGAAAACCTTGAACACCATTTCGGCGTCCTGCGCCATTTTGTTGTCGGAGCGGTCAATGACTACCGGGTTTGCGCAGTTTGAAACGCTGTTTGGGTCCGCCCCGTGAACGAAAGCGACGGCTGCCGCGCTGCCGATTGAGGCGCGTAGGTTTTGGAATTGGGAATTGGGAATATCGTCCAGTGTGTATATGAAACCATTATTTACGGAAAGCCAGCGGATATTATCGCCCAGGCCCGTAATAACGGCAGTGACAAAGGGTTGCGCCGGATTGCTAAAATCGATTACCGCAACCTTGTCCGGGAATAGAACATAAGCCAGTGTGCCTTCAACATCCATCCGTCGCGCAAAACCGTTGCCCAGACCCAACTCAGAAAAAGACCGCGATGGATATTGAACAGGTGAACGTGGATTGGTGGCATTATAAATCCACATGCGATTGACGCCCAGCAAAATCGCCAAATTAATAGCTTGACCGCTGATGTTTATTCGTGGCACGGCTTGCACATCCACGGGATAACCAGCCGGAGCCAACTCCTGAAAAGCTAAAATGCGGTCATCCTGGCCGTCTCCATCACCGTCAATCAAAGTTGTGCGCCCGTCAAAAGAGGCATTGGCATCGAAATTGACTATTCTAAGAACACTCGACGCAACGTAAGCTACCGGGGATTGAACAGGCGGGCCGCCATTAGGGTTGGGAACGACCTGATCCATTACGGATACCGCAAAAGCCGGTGAACCGGCACTGGCTGGATTGACGTACCGCGCCACCTGTTTTTTCGCTTCTTGTGCATAACCGCCGCCA
>JAYVJN010000498.1:0-4332 GCA_043769325.1 Acidobacteriota bacterium | reverse complement strand
CGCGTCGGCGTGCAGGGCAAGGTCTATAACGGCTTCGCTTTCGGCGGGCGCAACTTCGGCACTGTCATCGAAGAAACCGAACGGCGCGTGAAGTAGCTTTGTGATTGCGGTCAAAGGGCGGTAGAATGGGCGCGAGATTAACGCCGGAGGCTATCGCCGATGTCCGCTTTGCCACAATTGCGCTACACTTTAGAAGAATACTACGCGCTGGAACTCGCGTCCGACGCCAGATATGAATACTGGGACGGCCACGTTTTTGAGTTAAGCGGCGGCAGTCCCGAACACGAAACCATTACGGGCAATATCTTCGCCCATCTGCGCGGCGTGTTGCGCGGGCGCGAGTGGCGCGCTTTTTTGTCTAACTTACGCATCAAAGTTCCCGCTTATTTACCCTATCGTTACGCCGATGTGTCGGCCCTCTGCGGCCCGCCGGTTTACGAAAATATCGGCGGCATAAATGCTTTGACCAACCCGTCACTAATTGTCGAAGTCCTTTCGCCTTCCACTGAAGCCTTTGACCGGGGCGATAAGCTCAGTTATTACAAGTCTATCGAAAGTTTCCGCGAATATGTGTTGGTGGCGCAAAAACGCCCGCACGTCACGCAACTAATCAGGCAAGCCAACGGTGATTGGCTGCAACGCGAAGTCAACACACTGACGGCTGTTATTCACTTAGAAACGATGGGCTGCGCCTTGCCTTTGGCGGAAGTCTATCAGGATATTGCTTTTGCCCCTGCCCAACCGCCATTTCCGGTCATTGTGTGAAGACGCTGCTTGATTCATTCGAGGCGCAATTCGCGCTTTTACATGAGCGAGGTTTGGCCTTGTTGTCACCCGTGCCGGCGGATAAACTTTATTGGCAACCGCGCCAAACTACGGGCTTCGCGCCCGTTTATTCGTTTGGCGAGTATCTTTTACGCAGCGCGGCGGCGGTAGAGCAGACCTTTGGCGGTTTGACAGCGACGCTCTGGGATGACCCTTTTGAGTGGACTTTGCCCGAAACGCTCTCGACAAGTGATAAGGTGCGGGAGTATCTTGCAGAAGTAGAAGCCACGCGCCGGCGCGGGTTTGCGCTCTTGCGCAATGACCAGGATTTGACTAAAGAAATTCTCGCGCCTGGCGGCATGACGACTATCGGCGCATTGTTAAGCGAAACGCTGGCGCGGGCGTTTTACTATCAGGGCTGCGCGGCAGCTACCTTGCGGCTGTTTTCCGACGAAACTTTGCCGCGTTGGTGAGTAGGGGCGGACACGCAGGTCCGCCCCCTCTGGCGTCGTAACCTGGGGCGGACACGCAGGTCTGCCCCTACAATTTTATCGCTCAGGTTTTTACGATATGTTTTGCCCAAGTTGCGGTCAACAACAAACCCCCGAAGCCGCCCGCTTTTGCCCGCGTTGCGGATTCCCGCAGTATGGCGTTATTAACTTACTCAATGCCGGCGGCCAATGGCCCGAAGCTAGTGCCGCGCCAACGATTTCGCCTCGCAAACGCGGCGTCAAACAAGGCGCCGTCCTGTTTCTCTTGGGCATGATAATCGCTCCGCTACTCGCTATTCTTGCCGACGGCACCGGCTTTCCAGAAGGACTTGTTGCCGCCGCCGCCGTCATCTTTTTTATGGGCGGTTTGCTCAGAATGCTCTACGCCGCCATTTTTGAGGAAGGCAAAAAGACCGCGCCAACGGTCTTCAATGCTGCGCCGCCGATGGCTGTATATGCGCCGCCAGGCCAGCCCCTTTTCGCGCCGCAACCGCAGTCTGCTTTACCGCCGGCGCAACAACAACCTATCCCGGCCAGTGCCTGGCGTTCGCCGCACGACACACAGGAAATAATCACGCCCGGCAGCGTCACCGAACACACTACGCGAATGCTCAAGCGCGAGGCTGAGTAACACAGTCGAACGCGAGAGAGAGATAAAAGAGACGCAGGACGCAGTGAGAAAATCCCTGTGTCCCTGCGTCTCTGTGTCTCTGCGTCAAAACAGTTCTAATTTAATAGTCAGGTATTTCTTGGGGTTCTGGCGAAAATCGTAGAGCATCTTGACGCCTTCGGTGGAGAGTTGATTGACGTTGTTGTAGAGCGTTTCGTCCACAATCAGTTTGCCGATGGTGCCTTTGCCGCCTTGGGCTTCGGCGATGAGCAGGTCAATGCGGGCTGAAGTGGTGTTGAAACGATTGATGGTGGGCCGGGCTTCATTGATGGCGGCGCGGGCGTCGGTAAGGGCCGGGCGCACATCGTTTATGGCTGTGCGGGCGTCACCCACGGCGGCGCGTAATTCATTGTACAGGGCGTCGTCGGCCACCAGTTTGCCGATAGTGCCTTTGCCGGCTTTGACCTCGGCGATGAGGGCGTTGATGTCGCTGATAGAGCGGTCTGCGCGCTCGGCAATTTGATTGACACGATTGTATAACTGCTCATCATAGAGCAACTTGCCCGCCGTGCCGCGCCCGCTGCGAACCTGTCCGGCAATATCTTGTAACTGGCCTGAAATGTTGTTGAGATTTTGGTAAACCCCGTCATCATAGAGCAATTTACCAGCCGTGCCGTTGCCCGATTTGATTTGTGAAATGATGCCTTGCGTCTCTTGAATGGTGGCGTTGAGGTTGTTGAAAAGAGCCGGGTCATTGACGAATTTACCGAGCGTGCCGGTGCCGTCGTTGGCTTTCTTGGCGATTTCGTCCACTTGTTTCGAGAGCGAATTTAGCCTTTGCGAAAAGTCAGGCCCGGCGATATTAGCGAGCGGCGATGTATCCGTCGCGCTGGCCGGCGGCAACAACAAGCCCTCTCCGGCGGGCAACGCGGCGTTGGAACCAGGCGTAATGTTGACCACCTTGTCGTTGGCGAGCAAGGTTGATGTGACCAATTGCGCCGAGGAATCGGTGCGAATACGCTGATTGGCCGGCTGCCCGTCAATCGTGCCGTCAATCGTCAAAGCAGCCTCTATTTTATTGGATTCGTTGTGGTTATTGTTGTCCAGCAACTTTACGCCGTCCACCGAACCGACGCGCACGCCAGCCAGACGCACCTCGGCCCCGGGCCGCAAGCCATCCGCGTTGGGGAAACGTGCCTTGAGGTGCAACTTCTTTTTGAAGGGGTTGAAGTCGCCCGTGGCGTTGAGAATCAAGAATGTTAAAATCCCCAGGCCCGCCAGCATAAAAAGACCGACGCGCAACTCGCTCAAACCAACTGTTTTCTTTGATGGAGGCATATCTGTAAAGGATAAAGGATAAAGGATAAAGGATAAAGGCAAGATACCTCCACGCCAATTTTAGCCTTTATCCTTCATCCTTCATCCTTTCGTTCAGTGTCCCCGCAGGAACTTCTGTATATACGGGTCTTCGGAGGCGCGCAGACTTTCATCCGTGCCGCTAAAAATCACCTGGCCGTCGCGCAGCATGATGACTTTCGAGTTAATCAGGCAAATGCGTTCGCCTTCGCGCTCAAAAACTACGTCGCCCTCGTCGTTGATGACGGCGTATTCCGAACACAAGTAAGCGAGGTTGTTCATTTCGTGCGTCACGAAGATGGATGAAACGTCCTGTAAATCGCGCAACTTCATGGCTAATTCGCAGATGGTGCGCGCCGTCGGCGGGTCAAGACCGGCGGTGGGTTCGTCAAACATGATGATTTTCGGGTCGCCCACCAACGCCCGCGCAATGCCGACGCGCCGCCGCATCCCGCCTGAAAGTTCTATCGGCATCTTGTCAACCGCTTGTTCCAGATTGACGAAACGCAGCATCCGCAGCACTTCCTGTTCCACTTCCTCTTCCGGCACATTCTGTTCATGCAAACGATAAGCCACGTTGTCGTAAACAGATAGCGAATCGAACAACGCGCCTTCCTGAAAGACCATGCCGATTTTTTTGCGGACGTGCACCATCTGTTCTTCGCTGTAATCGGTGATGTCTTCGCCGTCCACCAAGACGCGGCCCGCGTCCGGTTTAAGCAGCCCGAGCACCAATTTTATAGTTGTAGATTTGCCCGTGCCGGAACCGCCGAGGACGAGTTTTGTCTCGCCCTTCATCACCTTAAAGCTCAAGCCGTCTAATATCTTTTTGTCGTCAAAAGCCAGGTGCACGTCCCGAAACTCAATCGCCGGCACAATCCGCGAAGAATCGTCATGCTCGGTGAATTTGCCGTTGCCGTTACGACGCAACGGTTCCAGCGCGGCGGGCAACTCAGCTTTGCGACGAAATAATCTCATACTTTATTACGGCTTTGATGGTGTTTCCCGCAATATCTCAAGCTCGGCTTCCGTTAACTCTGTCAACTTGGCAATCAGTGATAGTGGCAATCCTTCGCGCAATGCCTCAAGCGCAACCTTAATTTGCCGCGC
>JAYVJN010000497.1:0-2901 GCA_043769325.1 Acidobacteriota bacterium | reverse complement strand
TCCCCACATTGCGCTGCGCTTCATGCGGGGCTAGGTTTATGCCGTCTGCCTTCGCAGACTAAGAGTCGCGTTTATCTCAACTCCCGCGTAACGTGAGTTAATTATTCTTCTAACGGTAATAAGTCTGAGCAATAAGCATAAGAAGCCAGTGCCCGCAGCTTTATCGTTTGCGGGTGCTGGCCTCTGCCTGTTCACTTACGTTCTAAGGGCGCGCGGTAGCCAGGGCGGGCGCGGAGGGCGACGTTCTGGCGGGTGGTTTTGACTTTGATTTTGCGGAACTTGCCGTCGCGGGTTTTGTTCGTCGGGTAATAGCTGACGGCGTACTGCGTGCGTAGTTCGGCGGCGATTTGGCCGAAGGCGGCGGGCAGTTGGCCGAGGTAGTCGGCGCGGTAAAGGCTGCCGCCGGTGGTGTTTGCCAACGCGCCCAGATAAGCGTCAGCCGTGCGGTAAAAGTTGTCGAGTTCAGCGCGTTCCAAATCGGTAAGGCCGTCGTTGCGGCGTCGGTTAGGGTCGTTCGGGTTTGGGTAACGCGGGCTATTCGGGTCGTTGGGGTCAGGATTGCGCGGGTCATTGGGATCCGGGTAACGCGGGTTGCGTGGGTCATTCGGGTCGTTGCGCCGTCTGGGGAGCGTGATGCCGCCGGGCAAGCCGGGGATGCCGATGGTGACTCCACCTGGGTTGTTCGGCGGCGTGCGCGGAATTTGCGTGCCGCCAGGCGGTGGAGTTGTGCCGCCGGGTGCGCGGGGGCGTCCGCCGCCGAGAATCGTGCCTAAATCAATCAAGCCGCCGCCTTGTTTTTGCCGTCGAATCTGTTCTTCGATGTCGGCGCGGGTGTCGAAGCGTATCGGATAGACGATGATGCCCGCCTCTTCCAGCAGCCGTATATTCTTGTCAAAAGTCTCTTTATCGCTGTATGAATCCACGCCGTCGGTAAAGATGACGATGGCTTTGCGGCCTTTAATTTTCCACAGCGCGGCGACGGCTTGGCGCATGGCGTCGTAAAGTCTCGTCCCTTGGCCTGGGCGCGTGCGGGCGATGGCGCGTTGCAGTTCGGCGCGGTCAGCGGTGAATTCGCAGAGCGGGCGAATCTGCTCATCAAAGGAGATAACTTTCACGCGGTCAGCGGGTTGCAACTGCGTGGTGAACGAAATAGCGGCGTTTTGGATGGGCCGCAGTTTGTCTTGCGTGCTGCTGCTGGTGTCAAGCAATAAAACGAGGTGAAACGGCTCATCGGTCTTGCTGAAAAAGGCGATTTCTTGCCGCGCGCCGTCTTCATCAAGAGTGAATTCCTCTTGCCGCATATCGGGAATGTAATGGTCTGCGCGGTCGCGCACGACGACTGGAACCGTCACCAATTGCGTCTCAACCCGCACTAGCTCATCATCTTCCACGCCGCTCAAATCAGGTTCTTCCGGCGTCGGGTCGGGCGTGGCGCGGACTTCCGGCGACGGGTTGCGTTTGGCGGGCGGTTCGCTGCCGCCGGTGCGCGGATAAGTGCGCCCCGATTGCGCCAGGGCTACGCCCAAAACCAATAATAAAAAGAGGCCCGTAAATAATCCGCGCATATCGTGAAAATCCCTTTTCTCTTGTCTCTGCGGGTTCAGATGCTTGCGCCCGCGCTGGCGTTGGCTAACTTGTGACACTTGCATAAGTGCCACAAACGTCCGCAGACCTTACGCAACGCAGTGTTAGGTTGTCTGTTGAGAAAGCCGAAAACGACATGAAATACTTGATTCTAATTGGTTTGTTGACGTGCGGCGTAACTTTCGGGCAAAACGCTACGCCGTCGGACAAGGTGTGGACGGAACGGAAAGAGGCGGGGACGGAGGCTAAAACATTGGCCGCGCCCAAAGCGACACCGGAAAAAAATGACGGCGGGTATTCTGAGTCGCGGCCCGTGACGATTGTTCCATCGCCCTGCGCCGGTAAAACCGCCTCCGACGCGCAGACGGTTCTGCGCCAAGCTCAGAGCCTTTTTATACGCTCTAAAGCGCCATATGTCCGCGCCCACGAGATTGAAAACGCGCTCTTAAAAAGACGCGGCTTCGCGGCCTTGAAAATCATCATCACCCGCAACGAAGGCGAGGCCGATTTAGTTTTGGAACTGGGCCACAAATACCTTACCACGCGATTTTTCTTCACTGTCATTGACCCTTGCGGGCAAACCGTTGTCGCCAGTGGTAGCGTCAGTTCGCTCTTTGGCACGGTGGATGGCAAAGTAGCTGACAGTTTCGTCAAGCAAGTCAAAAATGCCCGCGCCAATTAGAGCAGTTTAGAGATGAGTTAGGGGCAAGTCAGTACCACCTGCAGTAGCGGGTGGGCCAGCGTCAACCCACCCGCTACCGCAGGTGGTACTGACTTCCAATTGAACGCTTTATTTGAGCGTCGGCGGGTTGGAGACAGATTGAATAATGGGCAGGTAAATCGCCATCAGAATCGTTATCACGACGCTTGCCATGACCAGCAAAATCGCGGGTTCCAGCGTGCTGGTCAGTTGTTCCAGGCGCACTTCGGCTTCGGCGTCGTAGAAACCGGCCACTTCTTCTAACATCTCGCGCAAACTGCCCGAATCTTCGCCCACGCCAATCATGTCCAAAGCCAGTTCCGGTATCCATTTGGCCTCCGTCAAACTTTCGGTAAAAGAACGCCCTTCGCGCAGCATCGGCAAAATGGCTTCGCTGCGACGCCGCAATTCCATGTTGCTGATGGATTCCGCCGCAATGTCCCACGATTCGACCAAAGTGATGCCGCCGGCCAACAGCGTCGCCAATGAGCGCGTCACCTGCGCCGTCGTGGATTGCATGATTAACTTGCCCATAACCGGCACTTTCAGCAAGAAACGGTCAATCAGCAACCGCCCGCCGGAAGTGCGCGACCAGAAAATACCGCCCGCCACAGAAA
>JAYVJN010000496.1:0-6026 GCA_043769325.1 Acidobacteriota bacterium | reverse complement strand
TTGCCCAACGCCGTGCCGAAATTGGCGACGGCTTCGGGAAACGAAATGTAATCGCGCCGGTAAAGCCAATTGAGCAGCATCTCCAAGACGACGAAAAACAACGCCAACGGGGTCAGAAACGCATAGACATTGGTTTCCTGCGCCGCGCCGCCTTGCGCCCAAACCGGCGCGGCAAACAGCGCAAAAAACATTAAGAGCCAAGTAAGTTTAACGGTTCGCACTTATTTTAACCGCCGTAGCGTTTGCTCAACTTTCACAGTACGTTCTCTTGGTTTCATGCCGACAATTTCAATAACGAGCTTGTCGTGGTACTCCTTTAGCAGCGTTTGCACGTCGGATTCCCAACACAAAGGGATTTCCAATAATGCGCCGAAGACTTTCTCGCAAGGAACTTCTTGCCCAATTAAAAATGTCCCGATTAGTGCCTCAAACCGCTCTTTTGCAGCAGCGAGTTGCTCAACACGCTCAGTTTCAAGTGGAGAAAGATCGTCCAAATTCGGGCTAAAAAGAGATCGTTGCCCTGTTTCGTCAAGGCGTTTCTCTGCTTTGGCTAAAAGGCGCACACGGATTTGTTCAGGGGCAAAAACTTTCTCTACTTTTCTAAATTCTTGCACGCCTTTAATATGGCGCGTGCCATAAATCAGGTAAAAGTATGTGCGTTCTTTGGTTGGGTGGTCAATGCGGGTATAGGTAACGTAAGCATAATTGCCTGTGGTCTTTAAGCAGTGGCAGTAAAAATCAACGATGGCTTTTTCTCTGCCTGGCCCGTTTGGAATCACATCGCGCCAGCCATTTGTACCGAAAAGCTCGTCAAAACTTGCTTGGACTTCTTCGTTTGGATGTTCATTGATAAACCGATTGATGTGGTCAAACATGAAGTTGATGAGAACTTCGCCACGATGTTGTAAAACGGGCCGAATAGCGTCCATTCCATAACCCGTCCACCCCGTTGGGTCAATGAAGAACAATGCAAAAGAAGTGCCGATATATCGCTGAATCGCAGGGATTTGTTGCTCAAACTCGCCGTGAAAAGTCGCAATTTTGAGGTCAGCGATATTTTTCACTGCTTGTTCTAAATCGTTGTAAGCAGCATGAGTTTTCTCTACAAAAACGCAGCGAAGGGTTGGCGTCCGGCCTATCTTTTTGAGACCTTCAATAACGTATCGCAGTTTCTGCACCGCAATCATAAAAGAGGTATCTTCAAAAGCCTCCCCTGTTGCCCTCCAGGGGCCGGAAAATCCGTCAACAAACACGAAGTCTCCATAACGTCCAATGATAAAGGCCACTTTCTCTAGGTATCTTTCCAAGAAAAAATGCTTTAGGTAGGTTTGCTCACGGTTTTTGTAGTATTCGGGAGGTTGCATAGCGCAATTTATTTCGCTTTATTGGGAATCACAAATCTTACGCGAATGCTTCAGTCTGGGGAAACTGAAGCCAGGTCTGCCCATCAATTTCATTGCCGCCGGATTTAGGACGTATCCCGCCCCACTGCTTGAAGAAAAACGGGACATTAACAGCTAAACACTGATTGCGAACTTCACGCACCCATTCAGCTTTGAGCGGGCGATGGCGCGGGCCGCTTTCGCCGCCGACAATAACCCAGTGAATGCCTGTCAGGTCTATCATGCCAAGCCGCTCAAGCAATGGCTCAACCGACAAAAACCTGCCGCTCGCATTTGTTTCTTGTAAATGGTCAATACGCGACACAGTTTTTCTGTTCTCAACTGAAACACCTAACCAAATGTGTGGCGGCGCGGCCTTGTCTGGATACCTTCGGTTGATAAAGTCGCGCATTATTTCGCCGCGTTTGGTTAGCACCTGGTATATGTGATGGTTCGCCTTTTCCATTGTGTCGAAAACCTGAGAAATGAATTCCGTGGGCACTGAGGAATGAAACAGGTCGCTCATTGAATTTACGAACACACGGCGAGGCCGTCGCCAAGATAAAGGCAAAGAGATGCGCGCCGGCCACAACTTCAAGTCAAATCCTTGCTCAAAGGGGTGTCCCGAGGTACCGCGAAACCTTTCAGCAAAACGCTCCGCATAGCAATTCTGACAACCTTTGCTGATTTTTGTGCAACCGGTTGTAGGGTTCCAAGTCGCGTCTGTCCATTCAATAGCTGTATAATTCGCCATATTTCCTCGCTTTACAAATCGAAAAATCGTGCGTCGCATAAACGCAACGCAACGGCATCTATAAGATGCAATCAAAGTACACGAATGCGCACCGCTTGAAAACCACAAAACGGCTGTGCAGCTACAAAAAATGATAACCAATATAATGGAGACGCCGGGAATTGAACCCGGATCCAAAGACCCGCGCTGAGGGACTCTACATGCTTAGTCGCTTCTCTAATCCCTGATAAGGTTTTCGCCCCGTTTCGCGTAAGTGACGCGACCAGACCACGAAGGGGGCTAGCTCGATTTTCTTACCGTTCACACCGAACATATATAAACGGCCAGCCTCAATGAGTTACACCTTGTTCACGCGCTGAGGCGACTTGTGGCAAGATGCTCGTGCGTAGAATTAACTAGGCAGCAAGGGCCAATTCTTGATTGTTGGCATTTGTGTTTCCCCATGCGTTTTTACGGGCGGCATAGAGTACGCTCGGCATGACATCCGTTCAACGGCTTAGGCCCCTGTCGAAGCCTGTCGCCCCCGCGAACGGAAGTATAAAGGATAAAGGCTCAAGGATAAAGCGCGGAAGCGGCTCTTGACCTTTGATTTTCAGCCTTTGACCATTATTCTGTGCCGGATGGCGAAACTGATGCTTGTAGCCGGCGAACCTTCAGGCGACGCGCACGCGGCGGCGTTAGCGTGCGCCTTGCGCGAGGCGGCCCCGGCAACCAAGTTTGAGTTTTTTGGCGCAACCGGCGTACAGATGCGCGAGGCGGAAGTAGAGTCCATTGTTGACGCGGAAACGCTGGCGATAATCGGTTTGTGGGAAGAAGCGAAAGCTCTGCCCAAGTTTTGGAGCGCGTTCAAAAAACTACGCGCCGCCGCCGTGACGCGCCAACCCGACGCGGTGATTTTAGTTGACTGGCCCGACTTTAATCTGCGTCTGGCGACATCACTTAAAAGGCGCGGGTTTCGTGTTATTTACTACATCAGTCCGCAGTTGTGGGCCTGGCGGTCTTACCGTCTGCGCAACATACGGCGCGATGTGGATTTATTGCTCTCAATTTTGCCGTTTGAAAAAGACTGGTACGCGGAGCGCGGCGTCAATCATATTGAATACGTCGGCAACCCCCTGGCGGGCGAAGTGCGGGCGCGTTACGGGCGCAGCGAAGTGTGTAAGCGCAATAACTTGGACGATAAACGGCCCATCGTCGCGCTCTTGCCGGGCAGCCGTCGCCACGAAATCACGCGCATTCTGCCGCCCATGCTCGACGCGGCGGAAATCATGCTCAAAGCGCGGCCTGAGTTGCAGTTTATTATCCCCGTCGCCAATAACCGCCGCACCGAGGAAATTGCGCATTTGATGGTCGGCCATCCCGCGATACGCCGCCTGGTGCGCATGAACCAGGGCGAAACCCGTGAAATCGTGGCCGCTGCCGATGTCGCCGCCGTCGCCAGTGGCACGGCCACGCTGGAAACTGCCATTCTCAATACGCCTCTCGCCGTCGTCTATAAAACTTCGCCGGTCAGTTACCGTCTGCTGCGCCCGCTCATCAACGTCGAACACTTTGGCCTCGTCAACCTCATCGCCGGTGAGAGACTCGCTAAAGAACTGATTCAAAATGATTTCACCGGGGCAACTCTGGCGACGGAATTGTTGCGGCTACTTGAACCCAGCACCAATTCAGCCTTGCGCAAACGTTTGCTTGAAGTCAAGGATTTGCTCGGCGCGGGCGGCGCGTCGCAAAGAGCCGCCCGCGCGGTTTTACAAACTTTAGCCCGTTGGCATATAGATAAAATCGGCAATGGATGAAACACAGAAAAAAGAGAGCGTCTTTGCCGCCGGCGAACCTTTGCGCGGGTTTTGGTATCCGGCGTTGGCGGGCAAAGAGTTGCGGCGCGGGCAGATGCGGCGCGTAATTTTGTTGGGCGAACCTTTGCTTGTCGGGCGTGACAAACGCGGGGGCGTGTTTGCGTTGGACGACCACTGCCCGCATCGCGGCATCCCCTTGACGGACGGCAACTTCGACGGCGAAACCATTGAGTGTTGTTATCACGGCTGGAAGTTTGATTGCGCGGGCGTCTGCCAAGAGATTCCTTCGTTGCTGCCCGATTCGCCCGTGAAACCGGAACGCATCCGAACGCCGCGTTACGAGTGCCGCGAGAGTGATAAATTAATTTGGGTCTTTATGCCCGCCGCCAAGCGCGACGAACTAACCGAACTGCCCGCTTTGCCCACGCATTCGGAGCGTTACCACATCGCCCACGTCGCGCGTCCGCTCAAGTGCAACATTGATCACGGCATCGTCGGGCTGATGGATCCGGCGCACGGGCCGTTTGTGCATCAGACCTGGTGGTGGCGCAGCAAGGGCAGCATCCGCGCCAAAGCCAAGCAATTTGAGCCCATCCCCAACGGCTTTCGCATGAGTGCCCACGCGCCTTCGACCAACAGCGCGATTTATAAGTTGTTGAATTTATACAACGAACCCGTCACCACGCAGATTGATTTCATCCTACCCAACGTCCGCACGGAACAGGTGCGCTGCGGCCCCTACTGGTTTTCCAGCCGCACGACGGTCACGCCCCTCAACGACACCGAATGCCGCCTCGATTTCGTCGCCGCCTGGAACATACTGCGCTGGATTCCCTTCATCACCAAGCCCCTGTTCCACCTGCTGGCGCGCCAATTTATCGGCCAAGACCAGCGCATCATGGAAAAACAGGCCGTCGGCTTGCGCGACCAACCCAAACTCATCCTCATAGACGATTCCGACACCCAAGCCAAATGGTACTACCAACTCAAAGCCGCCTACCAGAAAAACGGCGGCGGGCCTGTGCAACCAATGGATGATCCCGTGATATTACACTGGCGAAGTTAGATGAGTTGTTTGTGGTTTAATTTTATCTAACTCACTCTCTTACTCCCCGCTTCACGGCAAGAGGTCGCCTTCGCGTTGAAACGGCGAAGCTTGGCCGCGTCGTTCGGAGATGTTTTCTTCGGTGGTGTCGCGGGTGACGACTTCGTAGAGAATGGCCTGTTTGTCGGGGCGCGGGCGTAGGATGCGGCCCAGGCGTTGGATGTGTTCGCGGGAAGAACCAGAACCGGAAAGCACGATGGCGACGTTGGCGTCGGGGATATTGACGCCTTCGTTCAATACTTTCGAGGTAGCGAGGGCCAAGACTTCGCCCGCGTTAAAGGCGTCGAGCCAGCGTTTGCGCTCCTTGACGGGTGTGTGGTGCGTGATGGCGGGTATCAGAAACCACTCCGAGATGCGATAGACAATGTCGTTTTCTGCCGTGAAAATCAGCACGCGGTCGTTGGGGTGCGCGATGAGCAAGTCGCCCAGGGCGCGCATCTTGGCGTCTGTGCCAAGCGCGATTTTCTTCGATTCGCGGTAGGCTTGCATAGCGCGGCGTCCGTCTTCGCTCCGCGCCGAAGCCATTACAAACCGTTGCCAGCCGTCAACTCCGGCGAACGAAATCCGCTCGCGCCGCACAAAATCGAGATAAATCTGCCGTTCGCGGTCGTAAATCTCGCGCTCCTTCGCGCTTAGTTCGACGGTGACGCGCCGCAAACTGTAATCCGAGAGGTATTCGCCCGCTAATTGCTTTATTTCCTGCCGATAGACGATGGGGCCGAGCAGGTGTTGCAACGCGCTTTCTTCGCCGTCGGCGCGTTCGGGCGTGGCGGTCAGGCCGAGCCGAAACGGCGCGAGCGAGAGTTCCGCCGCGTAACGGTACGCGCTGCCGGGCAGGTGGTGGCATTCGTCGGCGATGAGCAGGCCAAATTTGTCGCCGAGGCGTTCCATATGTCGAAACGCCGAGGCATAAGTGGTGACGGTAATCGCGCCGCGCTCAAATGAACCGCCGCCCATGAGTCCGATTTCCGCGTCGAAAGCCGCCGTCA
>JAYVJN010000495.1:0-8124 GCA_043769325.1 Acidobacteriota bacterium | reverse complement strand
CGGGCCATAAGATTTCCGACGCCGAGTTATCCCTCCACTGGCAGGCCATGAAGCGCGACGGCGGTTATAAGCAGTTGGCGCAACTGATTTACTACATGACCGAACGCGACCAACACGGAGACCGTTGGGAAGACGCGCTGGAAAACGCGCCCGTGCCGGTTTCGTTCTTATGGGGCCTCCGCGACCCCATTTCCGGCCCGCTCGCAGCGCACATCCGCGCCCGCCTCCCGCTCGCGCCCTTCCACGAATTGCCCGACGCCGGCCACTATCCGCAATGGGAAACGCCGGAGCGCACGGCAGAATTGATTGCTCAAATAAGCAGCCAAAGAATTTAACACGGGGGCACAAAGACACGGAGACACGGAGAAAAGAGGCCCTTATTTGAATCTCCGTGCCTCTGTGCCTTCGTGTCTCCGTGTTAAGATGTTTTGCCATGTCCAAGATTCGCGTACTTTCCGACCAACTAGCCAACCAAATCGCGGCGGGCGAGGTAGTGGAGCGGCCCGCTTCGGTGGTTAAAGAGTTAGTGGAGAACTCTTTAGACGCGGGAGCGCGGAAGATTTCGGTGGACATTGAAGGCGGCGGGCGGCGTCTGTTACGCATCACCGACGACGGCGAGGGCATGACGCGCGACGACGCGGTGCTGGCTTTTGAACGCCACGCCACCTCGAAAATCAAGTCTGCCGAGGATTTGACGCGCATTCTCACGCTCGGTTTTCGTGGCGAGGCGTTGGCTTCGATTGCGTCGGTGGCGCGGGTGGAATTAACCACTAAAACTGAAACGGACAAAGCCGCCACGCGGGTCGTTATCGAAGGCGGGCGCGTGCGTGACGTGCGCGACGCGGCGCATCCGCGTGGCACGACTTTCGCCGTGCGCGATTTATTCTTCAATGTCCCGGCGCGGCGCAAATTCTTACGCTCGGAAGCGACGGAAACCTACCATTTAATCAACTTAGTAACGCATTACGCGCTGGCACACCCGAACGTGGCGTTTACCATGACCAACAACGGGCGCGAAACCATGCGTTGCGCGCCGGCCCGCGATGTGAAAGAACGCGCCTATCAATTATTCGGCGAACAGTTCATCCAAAGCCTTCTGGAAGTCAAAGGCGGGCAGGAATTGGTGGTCACGGTGCGCGGCTATGTCTCCGCGCCCAGCGAGCGCAGAACCTCGCGTGAAGCGCAGTATCTCTTTGTCAACAATAGGTTTGTGCGCGACAAAATAATCGCCCGCGCCTTGTCAGACGCCTACCGCGCCGTGTTGCCGGGCGGCTCGCACCCCGCCGCGCTACTGTTTCTGCAAGTCCCGCCGGAAGAAGTTGATGTCAATGTTCATCCGGCCAAAACCGAAGTGCGTTTCCGTCGCGCTTCTGCCGTCGGCGACATCACCCGCGACACGATTCGCGGCGCGCTGGCCCGCAGCGGCTACGTTCGTTCCGGCGACGAACGTTACGAGGAAACCGTCTTTACGGCGGCGCGTGAGGCGGAGGAAGTTTCAAGTTCCAAGTTCCAAGTTCCAAGTCTGGTTGAGCTTGAACAGGGCGCGATTGAGTTTGGCGCGGGCGAGGAGATTTCAGATTTCAGATTGCAGATTGCAGAAGCGGATAATTCTACGCTGCAAAGTTCGGGGCCAGACGCCGCCCCGCTGCAAAGTTCGGAGCCGCGTAACGCCGTTATGCCATCCTCAGCCAACGCCCGCTCTTTCACCAAATTGCGGGCATCGTCAGACGAATCCGCCGGCGTTTTGCCAACTCGTCCGGGAGAGTTTTTTATTGCCGCGCCCGCCGATGAACCGGCAATTGTTCCAACAGTTGCGGATAGCTCAAACGACGACGCCAATCTGGAATCTGATATTTCAAGTCTGGAATCTTCCGCGCTGCCTTCGTTCGTTTCGGCAGCCCATCTGCTGCGCGAAGTTCCGGTGGAGGCCCTGTCCGGCAATATCCGTCCGTTGGGGCAGATGGACGACAGTTTCATCATCGCCACCGACGACGAGGGCCTCTTGCTGATTGACCAGCACATCGCCCACGAACGCATTTTGTTCAACCGTTACCGCCGCCGCGAGGATGCCAGGCCCATCGAATCGCAGCGTTTATTGTTGCCCGAAACCTTTGATTTGACGCCCGCGCAGGCCGTCGTTTTTGACCAGGTAGCCGATGATTTGGAAAAATGCGGCTTTGAACTAATGCGTTTATCGGGGCGCACCGTCGCCATCAAAGCCGCGCCCGCCGATTTGCCCGCCGCCGAAACACGCACGTTGCTGGCAGAAATCCTTGATGCCATCGAACGCGAACGGCGCGGTTCAGCCCGGCAAGATTGGCGCGACCACATCGCCGCCAAACTCGCCTGTCGCGCCGCCGTCAAAGCGCACACCAAACTCGCGCCGGAAAAGCTGCGTTGGCTGATAGATAAACTGCTCGCCAGCGAAGCCCCCGCCACCGGCCCGCACGGACGCCCCGGCATCCTCCGCCTGACCATGCGCGACATCGAAAAAGGCTTGCAACGCGGTTAATAAAGGGCTTTGTGTGGTAAAATTTTCGCAATGGAGGCTGCTATGACCACAACCGAAGTAATCAACCAACTACGCTACATGACCAACGCCGAACGCCTGGCAATAATTGAAAACGCCTCGCGGTTGGTGCGCGAACAACTAGAACCGGCCCTTGATGAACGCGAACAACACTTGGCCGCCGCCGCCGCCGCGCTATTGCCGGATTACCTGCATGATGAAGAACTAACAGCACTTACCGCGTTGGACGGCGAGGATTTTTGCCATGCGTAGAGGCGAAATCTGGTTGCTCAACCTGAACCCGGCTTTAGGCGCGGAAATCAGGAAAACGCGGCCCGTCGTCATTGTCAGCGATGACGCCATCGGCATCTTGCCGCTCAAGGTCATTGTGCCGGTGACTGAGTGGAAAGAGCGTTATTCCGTTGCGCCTTGGATGACGCGGATTATGCCGGACGCCGATAATGGTTTAGCCAAACCGTCCGCCGCCGACACCTTTCAAGTCCGCTCAGTGGCGCAAGAAAGGTTTGTGCGCCGTCTGGGAGAGGTTTCCGCAAAGGTCTTGGACGAAATTACCGCAGCCTTGGCGGTTGTCCTGCGTATCAAATGAGCCATGCGCGACAGCGAAAAAGGCTTGCCACGCGGCTGGAATTGGTGTAAGGAACTAACGAACAGAATGCGTCGTATGTTGTGCTGGTAAGGAGATAAGCCGATGAAATGGTTAGACCGCGCCGACCAATTGAATTTTCCCGCGAAGTTTGTGATTACCTTTGTCTGCCTGGTGTTTGGCTTGGCGACGACACTGGCGACTCTTGCGCCTTCGTCGCCAAGACATCGCAGGTTTGGCAGTGGTTATTCTCCACGCCATAGCAGCGATGCGCCGGCGTCCCGTTCTGCGTTGGCCTTGCCGACCGCTAGTCTCGACGAGTTTGGGCTAAGAACGACAACCTTGCTGCCAAATGGAGAAATGGCCGGCCTTTTTGCTGATGAAGAAGGTATTCAGTTTCGCCAAACCGAAGACGAAACTGTCTGGCGCGACAAAAGCCGGATTTCCACCGGGATAGCTCTGAACAACCTGCATTTTGTTGACGCTACACACGGTTGGGCTTACAACGGCGATAAATATCTCTATCGGACGGTGGATGGCGGGGCTTCATGGCGCAAGGTTCAATTGCCGGTTGACCTGTTAATTGATGACATGGCTTGGGTTTCGCCGCAAGTCGGGTTTATTGCCGGAAGTCTCTACAGCGACGACGGCAGAATTACCGCAGTAAAAGTCTTGCGCACCAAAGACGGCGGGCGCACCTGGCGCGTGGCGGGCGGCTTTGCATCAGATTTGGCGGCTCGGAAGTTACTCACGCCGACCAAAGATAACCTGCTGATGAACGTCGGCGGCAAACTTTATGTCAGCGACGACGGCGGAGCAAGCTGGGACGAAACATTTTACGAAAGCGGCGACATACAAGATTTAACCTGTGACGAAAACGGCGACGGGTGGATTATCGGAGAATATGGACGCTTCTACCGTCTGCACATTTTTGGCGCGGATTATGACAATATCCAACCCATCGGAATGCCGCGCGACAAGCGTTGGCGCGCGATTGACATAAATGCTGAGGGCCTTGGTTTAGCGTTAGCCGAAGGCCGCGTCGTCGCCATTACCAAAAACGGCGGCGCAACCTGGCAAGAAGCCGAACTCGCGCTGACGGAAACCGACCAAGTTTCGCTCATCAAAAATCTCAACCGCGTGCAAGTGCGCGGCAATGCTGCGCTCGTGTCCGATGGCAATCAAACATTTCGCGTAGATTTATCAGCTTTCATGGTGCGAAATGTTGCCCCGCCTGATGTTAAAGCTGTGCCAATGGATAGCGTTGATGATGTGCCGCCACCGCCCGCCAGAATCGAAGCGCGGCCTGTGGGAACTCGATAAGGTAACTTTTCTTCATATATTTGTAACGACCCGCTACTGCTTCCCGTCTAACGATACACAAAGGGTGTAAATTCGTTAGGCGGGAAACTTTTGTCCACCCGTAGCGTATTTATCGCCAACATATCCAAAATTTCGGGCAAGGTTCGGCTATATCGGCCCGAAAGGTTCGTTTCTTACAGGTTTTATCAAGCGGAAACACACGCGACTTCCGTGCGTGTTTCTGCCAGATGCAATTTTGTCCGGCGCAGCAATTTGACGCCGGGCCGTTGCGCGTTTACGGCGCGGCGGTGAAATCTATTTTGGGGTGACAGGAGAACGCATGAAGAGGAGTCAATTTGCTTGGCGGCGTTGGTTGGTCTTAGGGCTGGCGTCGTTGTGTTCGTTAGGTGTCGTTGACGGGCAAACGCCCAAAGACAAGAAGGATAAAAATAAACCGCCGGCGGCAACGGCAGCAACGCCCGCGCCCACGCCGGAGCCGAAAAAGGATTACACGGCTTTGCTCAACACCATGCGCTGGCGCGAATTAGGCCCGGCCACGATGGGCGGACGCATTGACGACATCGCCGTCGTGGAATCCGACTCGCGCATCATTTATGCGGGTGCGGCATCGGGCGGCATCTTCAAAACCATTAATGGCGGCACGACCTGGACGCCCATCTTCGACAACGAAGCGGTGCCTGGCATCGGCGACATCGCTATTGCGCCTTCCGACCCTTCGATTATCTACGTCGGCACGGGCGAACCCAACAACCGCCAGAGCTCTTCGTGGGGCAACGGCGTTTATAAATCCATTGACGCCGGCAAGACCTGGAAACACATTGGCCTGGTGGAAACCCACCACATCGGGCGCATCGTGGTGCATCCGACCAACCCGGATGTGGCTTATGTCGCGGCGGCGGGTAAGTTATGGAATGCGAGCAAAGAACGCGGCGTCTATAAAACCACCGACGGCGGCAAAACCTGGCAGCACGTTCTTTTTATCAATGAAGACACGGGCGTCGAAGATGTCGCCATTGATTGGCAGAGTCCCAACATTCTCTATGCCGGCGCATACCAACGTCGGCGCACGGTCTTTGGCTTCAACGGCAGCGGCACGGGCAGCGGGCTCTATAAAACCATTGACGGCGGCGCGAATTGGACGAAAGTAACCAAAGGGATGCCCTACGAATTGGCCGATGGCGCAAAGCCCGGCCCTGCGCAAAATGAAATTGGCCGCGTTGCGATTGACATCTATAAACGCAATTCCGACATTGTTTACGCTACCATTGAAAACGTCAACGGCGGCGTCTATCGCAGCGAGGACAAGGGTGAAACCTGGACAAAAATGTCCGACGTGCAGCCGCGTTCGATGTATTTCAGCCAAATTCGCATTGACCCCAACAACGACCTGCGGATTTGGATGGCCGGCGTTAGTCTCTATTTTTCGGAAGACGGCGGCAAGACCTTCTCGCAGCAGCGCGGCGGCAGCGTCCACTCCGATTGGCACGGCATCTGGCTTGACCCCCAAAACTCCAACCGCGCCGTCGCCGGCACAGACGGCGGCGTCTATCAGACCTTAGACCAGGGCCGCACCTGGGAACACCACAACCAGATGGCTATCGGGCAGTTCTACGAAATCGGCGTGGATATGCGCAATCCTTACTATGTCTGCGGCGGCTTGCAAGACAACAATACCTGGTGCGGGCCAAGCCGTGTTTTGGACGGACGCGGCCCGACCAATGATGATTGGTTTACGGTGGGCGGCGGCGACGGCTTTTACGCGCTGATTGACCCGACGGATCACCGCATCGTCTATGCCGAATCGCAGGACGGCAATCTCTTGCGCCGCAACATCGAAACCGGTGAATCGCGCAGTATTCGCCCGCAACCCGATATCGGCGAAGCGCCGTTCCGCTTTCATTGGAATTCGCCCATCGTGATTTCCGCTTACGACCCCAAAACGATTTACTACGCGTGCAATTTCGTCTTCAAATCCAACAACCAGGGCGATATTTGGAAGAAAATCAGCCCCGATTTAACCACTGGCGCGAACCGTAACACCATGACCATCATGGGCAAAGTGCCGGACAAAGACACGCGCTCGCGGCATGACGGCGTGCAACAGTTCCCGACCATCACGACGGTTGCCGAATCGCCGGCCAGCGCGAACACGATGTGGGCCGGCACTGACGACGGTAATCTCCAGGTCACCCGCGATGGCGGTGCAACCTGGAAAAACGTGGCCGACAAAACCGGCGCGCCCAAAGGCACTTATGTTTCGCGCGTAATTGGCTCGAAAGCCGGCGAAGGCTCGGCCATCGTCACTTTCGACGGCCATCGCAACGGCGACTTCAAACAATCTATCTACGCCACCGGCGATTTCGGCGAAACCTGGAAATCCTTGGCCGGCGGTTTGCCACAGGATAACGGCATCATCAACGTCGTGCGCGAACACCCGCGCAATCCGAATCTGCTCTTTATCGGCACGGAATTCGGCGCGTATATGTCTTGGGACCGAGGCGCAAACTGGACGAAAATGAAGATGAATCTGCCCACTGTGCCGGTGGACGACATCCAGATTCACCCACGCGATAATGACCTGATTTTTGGCACGCACGGGCGTTCAATCTGGATTTTGGACGACATCGCGCCGCTCGAACAGATGAACGAAACCGTCATGGCGAGCGACGTTCATCTCTTTGACCCGCGCCCCGGCATGATGTGGCGCACCTGGAACAGCGACGGCGGTTTCGGCAGCGAGAAACGCTATGTCGCCAACAACCCGCAGAATGGCGCGTATATCAACTTCTACTTCAAAGACAAACCCAAAGATGATGACCGCGTGAACATCACCATCAGTGACGCCGCCGGACAAACCGTGCGCACCATCGCTTGCCAGACGCCGCGCAACACTCCGGCGGTGGCTTTGCCGCCCGGCGTTCCAGCTAACATCCCGCCCGCGATTCTGGCGCAATTCGGTCTTGGCCCTGGCGCGCAATGCCGTTTGCAACAAGGCTTTAACCGCTTTGCCTGGGACTTCCGCGCAAATGCCATAACCGGCGGCCCCGGCGGTGGTGGACGCGGCGGTCAAGGCGGCGGCGGTCAAGCTGGCGGCGGTCAAGCTGGCGGCGGTCAAGCTGGCGCTGCTGCTGGTGGACAAGCTGGTGCTGCCGGTGGCGGCCAGGGCGGTGGCGGACGTGGCGGCGGCGCGGGCCAGGGTTTGCGTGTCGAACCGGGCGCGTACACTGTCAAAATCTCGTTCGGCCAGAAAGAGATGAGCAAGCCCATCACGGTCAACGACGACCCGCGCGTTCAGTTGACGCCCGAACAGCGGGCCGCGCGCCGCGACGCCTTAACCAAGTTGCGGCAAATCGCTACGATTGCCACGCTCAACAGCACGGCCATTGCCGGCCTGCGCACGGCGGTCAACAATGCTCTTGAGACTTGGAAACGGCCCGGCGCAAATCCGCAAGTGCCGGAGAACATACGCAAAGCGGCGGAAGACCTCCTGAAACGGATTGACGAAGCCTATCCAAATTGGGGCACGCCGCCAGGCGACACTGACCCCGCCAGTCAAGCCGGCCCGCCGCTGATTGAGCGCGCGCCGAGTTTGCCGCAGCGCGTCAACCAATTGGCGCAGCAGATTGACGGTTATTCCGCGCCGGTTAATCAATACCAGCTCGATTTAATTCCGGTTCTGCAACAGAAA
>JAYVJN010000494.1:0-3563 GCA_043769325.1 Acidobacteriota bacterium | reverse complement strand
GGCACGAAGTTATACGACATGACTTCCGGCTATCAAGGTTTTTCCCGCGCTGTCGCCGAACGCTTTGCCGATTACCCTTTGCTTTCGCGGGCGCATTTTTACCAGACGGAATTGCGTTATTTGCTGCGGAGTTACCGCGCCATCGAGACCCCGATTATCTATCGCGCGCCGTCGCCAAACGTCTCGCGCAAAGCCATCATTAATTCCTTTGCAGTTCTGCTTCACTATTTTTGGTTTAGAATTACGGCCCGCTCAGTCTCGCTCTAAGCCGGAAGTTTCAAGTTCAAGGTTCAAAGTTATACTGTCAACGGGAATAATTTGCAGAAGCCCGCACTTCGTCAAGGGCGAAACACATTGAAGCCAGTAGGCAGTAGGCAGTAACTATTGCCTGCTGCCGGCTGGCGAAGCGCGCCGGTAAATCTTATGCGCAGACCGCGATGGCGGCGGCGGTTCGCGCCTGTGTTAGGGCAACGCGGCTTCTTACTGCCTGCTGCTGGCTGCCTGCTGCCGTGTTGCGGCCTTGTCCTTGAACTTTGAACCTGAAACTTTGAACCTTGAACTACCTTTAATTCATGCGCGATACAGCACTGGTTATCACTTCGATTGCGCCGCCGGCGAATGCGGTTCTGCAACTTTACGCCCAACAATGCCGGCAACGCGGGCTTGAGTTTATACTCATTGGCGATGTTCCTTCGCCGCCCGATTTCGCGCTGGATGGTTGCCGTTTTTACGGTTTGGACGAACAGCGCGAACTGCCCTTTAAGCTCGCGCAGATGTTGCCCTTGCGTCACTACGCGCGAAAGAATCTGGGCTATTTACTGGCGCAAAATCATCGCCTCATCATCGAAACCGACGACGACAACCTGCCGCAAGACGATTATTGGCGGGAACGCCACGACCAACCGCAGGGGCATTTATTGACCAACACGGGTTGGACGAATGTTTACCGTTATTTCACGGACATCAAAGTCTGGCCGCGTGGTTTTCCTTTGACGCAACTGCACGACGCGCCGCCGGATTTGTCGGCCAGCGTGAAACAGAGCGTTTATTGCCCGATTCAGCAGGGCCTGGCGAACGACCAGCCGGACGTGGACGCCATTTTCCGTCTGGCGCATCAGGTTCCTTCGCTTTATTTCAACAAACACGCGCCGGTTTTATTGGGGGCGGGTTCGTGGTGTCCTTTCAACAGCCAGAACACAGCCTGGTTTCGTGAGGCGTTTCCGTTGCTCTATTTGCCTTCAACCTGCACGTTTCGCATGACCGACATCTGGCGCAGTTTCGTGGCGCAGCGAGTGGCCTGGACGTGCGGCTGGCCTATCATGTTCCACGCCGCCAATGTTCGGCAAGAACGCAACCCGCATGATTTGTTGCGCGACTTCGCTGACGAAATCCCCGGCTATCTACACAACGCCAAAATCTGCGCTTTGCTTGAAGAATTGCCGCTCAAAGACGGGGCAACAAATATCGGCGCGAATCTGTTGACTTGTTACGAGGCCCTCGTGCGCGAGAAATACTTGGAGCCAAGCGAATTGCCTCTGGTCGAAGCGTGGCTGGGTGATATAGCTGACGTTGGCTAACAATTGTGATTTGGTTGAAGCGTTCGACACACAGGCCATAGCCTAATACAATGTCTTGGGTGACTTTGTAAAACCGGCCCCAAGAACTGCCGGCGCGTACAAGCGCAAGACAATTTTGTGTTACCTCGAAATGAACCGTGACAGGCTTTACAAACGGCGTCTTAGATAATTAAATGTGTGGTATAGCAGGTATTTACCGATGGGATGGCGGGACGCCGGAGCGTGAGGTTATCCAGCGCATGACGGCGCGTTTGGCGCATCGCGGGCCGGACGGCGAGGGCCTTCATATCGAGACGGGCGTGGCGTTGGGGCATCGTCGGCTTTCGATTATTGATTTATCGGAACGGGCCGCGCAGCCTATGTCGAACGCGCGCGGCGACGTTTGGCTGACCTTCAACGGCGAGATTTACAACTACCGCGAACTGCGCCGCGAACTGGAAAACGAAGGCTCGCGGTTTCGCACCGATTCTGATTCGGAAACCATCCTCAATCTTTATGAAGCCTACGGCGACGATGTGCGCGGCTTTCTCAACGAATTGCGCGGGATGTTCGCCTTCGCCATCTGGGACGAACACCGCCAACGGCTCATTCTGGCGCGTGACCGTTTGGGTATTAAGCCGCTGCTTTTCTATGCGGGCAAAGACTTTATCGCCTTTGCCTCGGAACTGGACGCGCTGCTGGAATGCCCCGATGTGCCGCGCAAAATGGATTGGACATCAGTTTTTGATTACCTGACCTTGCTCACTATTCCTTCACCGCACACGATTTTCCAAGATGTGGAGCATCTCAAACCGGGCGCGGCCTTGGTAGCCGAACGCGGCAAAATCCGCGCGTTTTCTTACTGGAAACTGGAAGAAAACATGACGTCCATTATCACAGATGCCCGCGCTGCCGATGAAGAACTAGAAGCCGAATTAGCTGAGGCGGTGCGGCTGCATCTTATTGCAGACGTTGAGGTGGGCGCGTTTCTGTCGGGCGGCGTGGATTCCGGCCTGGTGACCGCGTTGGCGACGGAACAAGGCGCGGAAGGGATGCAAACCTTCTCTGCTACTTTTCCCGACGAAGAGGTTGACGAAGGCCCCTGGGCCAAAGAAGCGGCGCGGCGTTTGGGGACTAATCACACCGAGTTTGCCGCCAATGAGGGTTTCCTGGACGGTATCGAAAACATCGCGGGGTATTTTGACCAACCGATGGCAATTACCTCTGCCGTCTCGCTTTATCACTTGTCGCGGATGGCGCGTGAACGTGTGAAAGTTGTCTTGACGGGCGACGGCGGCGACGAAATCTTCGGCGGCTATGACCGCCACCGCGCTTACCCTGCGCCGGCCCGCGCTGCAAGTTGGATGCCGGAAGGAATGCGGCCTGTCGTCGGGCGTGTGGGCGTGAAAATCTTGCCGGCGTGGATGCGGCGGCGTTCGTCGGCCCTCAAAAAAGCGCATGGCCTGGCGGCGCAATTGGCCCGCGATGAAACCTCTCTCTATGTGCCGCGTCTCTATTACTGGACGCCGGAGGCCGCGCTAAGTCTTTTGCCGCCTGAATTTCGCCGCGAAGTAAACGCTGACCGCTACAAATCCCGCGTGCGCAAACTCTTTGCGCTTTGCCCTGCGCCGGAGCGTGTGACGCGGATGCTCTTTGTAGATTTGCACACAACTTTAGTGGATGAGATGTTGACCAAAGTTGACCGCATGACGATGGCGCACGGCCTGGAGGCCCGCGTGCCTTTGCTTGACCACAAGGTCGTGGAGTTGGGCATGAGAATCGCCGGCCCGCTCAAACGTCAGGGCGGCCAGGGCAAGTTGCCTCTGCGTCGTCTGGTCGCGCCTCGTTTGGGGCAGCCAACCGCCGCGCGGGGCAAATACGGCTTCAACTCGCCGCTTGATGAATGGCTGCGCGACGATGGGGCGACCCGCGCCAAATTTAACGAACTGTGGCCGCAAGTCAGACAATCCGGCGCGTTTATCCCCAAAAACCTGGACACAATGCGCG
>JAYVJN010000493.1:0-11321 GCA_043769325.1 Acidobacteriota bacterium | reverse complement strand
GCGCACGAAGGCATCCGTTGTCTCTTTACCACGCCAAAACTCTTGGAAGCGATTTGCGAAAAGGTTTCGCTCAGGAAAATGGGCATCACCGGCGTCTTTTGCGGCGGTACGGAAATGACGCCGCAGTTTTACCGTTTCGCCAGCGAAGAACTGCTTGAAGGTATCTTTTTCGCGCCCACTTACGGCAACACGCTAATGGGCCTGGCCACGCATAAGCCTTTCGACCTGGCAGACAATTACGCCGTGATTTACCACCCGCCCGCGCCCCGCGCCATGATTGAGGTGGTTGACCCCGACGAACCCAACCGCATCGTCGGCTACGGCGAAACGGGCCGCGTGCGCTTAACGACGCTGACCAAAGAATTCTTCATGCCGCGTTTTCTCGAACGCGACGAAGCCGAACGCGAACCGCCCTGCGACGCTTACCCCTGGGACGGCGTGCGCAACGTGCGGCCCTTCTCGCGCTTTCAAGCGAATGTTGTGGAAGGGGTTTATTAATTTGGCAGTTGCATCCAAAAACATGAGTGAACAGCAATTCCCAGTTTGGCTTTTCTGCCTTTAACCCGCGACTGCGGGTGGCAGCATAAAGCCCCGTGCGTCAGCGCGGGGTAGCTGTCACCACAAGGTTTTAAGCCCATGAAATGGGCGACAGCCCGGATGCCGCCCGCTACGCGGGCTAAAAATGCGGATTGGGCGTGTTCCCCGCGCTCACGCACGGGGCTTTATGATGTCGCCCGCCTACGCGGGCTGAGGACAATTTCCAAACTGGAGGATTGCTGATGAGTGAAGAGCTAATTTCAGTAATTGATGTTGCCAAAGAGATTGGCAAGCATAAGGCTTATGTTTTCAAAATTATCAATCGGTTAGGTATTGAAACTCTAAAGGAGAAAAATAGTAATGCAAAAGGACAAAAAATCGCTTTCATCACAAGCGTTGATTATGACCGACTTAAAGAATATCTTGTCGGAAATGCAGATGACCCTGATTCCCCAACAGTTCAACCAAACATAGGTGGAGTGTTTTATTTAATCCAGTTAGAGCCGGAACATGACCCATGCAGATTCAAAGTAGGTTTTACTACTAACATTGAAGAAAGATTACGTTCGCATAAGACAGTAGCTCCGTTTTCTAAAATATTAAAAATATGGCCCTGCAAATTACTTTGGGAGAAAACTGCTATTGAATCTGTTACTAATGGCTGCGAACGGCTACATACAGAAGTGTTTCGCGCTGAATCAATTGCTGAAGTTCAGTCAAGCTGCGACCAATTTTTTTCACTGATGCCAAAAATTGTATCGAAATAAGACCCGGTTACGCTACGCATGATGACGGAGCGCGTAACCCCTTCTTGGCTAAGAAAATAGACATGGCAACAGGCACACCCAAAACAAACGGCAAAAAGACTAACAGCCACATCAAGCTGGAGTATCCGGGCAAGAGAAGCGCGGCGCAAATACTTGCTGCGCCGCCCGCTTCGTTGCGGGTTATAGGTGAGCCGGACGCCTCTGGCAACCAGCTTATTTTTGGCGACAATCTGGGTGTTTTGGCGGCTTTGGCGCAGAATGAAAGCGTCGCTGGCTGTGTTCGTTTGGTTTATATAGACCCGCCTTATGCGACGCAATCGGCTTTTCATTCCAGGTCTTTAGTGCCGGCTTACGAGGACACACTGGCCGGCGCGGAATTTATCGAATTTTTGCGGGAACGGCTGATTTGGCTGCATAAATTATTAGCTGACGACGGTTCGTTGTACCTTCATTTAGACCAACGAATGGTTTTCCATTTTCGCTTGGTGTTGGATGAAATCTTCGGGCCGGAAAATTTCCGCAACTGCATTACGCGCCAGAAATGCAACCCTAAAAACTACACGCGCAACACTTACGGCAACACTTCCGACTATCTGCTGTTCTACACCAAGTCTGAAAAATACGTCTGGCAGCGTCCGTTGGAAAGTTGGACGGAGCAACGTGCCGCCAAAGAGTACCAATACAACGAACCTGAAACCGGACGCCGTTACAAAAAAGTGCCGGTTCACGCGCCCGGCACACGCAACGGGGAGACGGGCAAACCTTGGCGCGGCATGATGCCGCCTCCCGGCAAACACTGGCAATATACCCCGACTCGACTCGACGAATTTGACGCCAGAGGAGAAATCTACTGGTCGCCGACGGGCAACCCGCGCCGCAAGGTGTATCTGGATACAAGCGACGGCATTCCGTTACAGGACATCTGGCTTGACCTGCTGGACGCCCGCAACCAAAACATACGCATCACCGGCTACCCGACGGAGAAACCGGCGGAACTGTTGCGGAGAATCATTTTGGCTTCGTCAAATCCGGGCGATTTGGTTTTAGATTGCTTCGCCGGTTCCGGCACAACATTGACTGTGGCGTCTGAACTGGGCCGGCGTTGGCTAGGCGTTGACAACAGCCCCGAAGCCATCAAAACCATCCTGCAAAGATTTTCCGACGGCACTGCGCTGATGGGCGATTTTATCGCCGACAAGAACAGCAATAATAAAACACCCTATGCCCTACTGCCTGGCTTTGAGGATATTGCGGATGCTTCAACCAATCACCACCAAGCCATAACTGACTTTACTCTTTATGCTGAGAAAGAGTTGCTAGCGGCGTTAGAAAATGTGCTGGAAGGCGAGGCTTATAAGCGCAGGTTAGACGAAGCCCGCCACCGTGTCTTGGACGAACTGGCACAGCAAGCTCAAGAGTTAGGGATGGGTTATTAACGATAGGTCAACGCTTTGCCACAAAAGCGCGAAAGAAAAAAGGACATGAAGCTGCCCGCACCAATTTACACTGCTCATTTGTTTCCCGTGCTTGAGGCGCGTCTTGTGGAACTTCTGCGCGGCCTGGACGCCGAACAGTGGGAATGGCCCACGATTTGCGCGGGTTGGCGGGTGAAGGACGTGGCGGCGCACCTGTTGGATACGTCCATCCGTCGGCTTTCAATGGCGCGGGACGGCTACGTTGGCGAGACGCCGGACGGCTTTGAGTATCAAGACTTGGTCGCGTTTCTCAACCGCCTCAACGCCGATTGGGTGCGGGCCGCCAGGCGCATTAGCCCGCGCATTTTGGTTGAACTGATTGAACAGGCCAGCCAAGAGGTCTATGAGTTGTTCAAATCGCTAGACCCGCACGCGCCGGCGGCGTTTGCGGTTTCGTGGGCCGGCGAAGAGGTTTCCGAAAACTGGTTTGACATCGCCCGCGAATACACTGAGCGTTGGCATCACCAGCAGCAAATCCGTTTGGCCGTCGGGCAAGCAGGCATCACGGGGCGCGAACTCTATTTCCCTGTGCTGGATACGTTTATGCGCGGTTTGCCCCACGCTTACCGCAATGTTGCGGCGACGGACGGGACGCTCTTACAATTTGACATCACGGGCGCGGCGGGCGGCAGTTGGTTTCTGTTGCGGCAGTATGGGAAGTGGCGTTTGGGCGTCGGGGCCGAAGGGCCGAGAGCCGCCACCGTGAGCATACCGCAAGAAATCGCCTGGCGCATTTTTACCAAAGGCATTGATAAATCTACGGCGCGGCAAAACATAACCATCACGGGCGATGAGAAATTAGCCGGCGAAATCCTGAATATGCTTTCGGTCATGGCATGATATTTTGTCGGAGCAGTAGAATCCGAGCCATTCTGCATTCTCCACTTTCCATTTTGCTTTATGATTCACTTACCAATTTTACGACAAGGCCAACCCTATCGGAGTTTGGATGTTCAGCGCGTGCCGCATTACCGCACGGGCGAGACGGTGGCGGAGGTTAGCCAGGCCAATAACGGCTTGATACGGCGCGATTTGCGCGACCAAGAGACAGGCCGTTTTGCCTTGCAGCAGCTTTCTACCAACGAACTTTTGGACATAGCCCGCCGCGCTGCTAGTCATTTTATGAACGATGAGTTGCCGCTTGGCGACGCCGCGCAGACACCCGACGATTACGTCCGCCAACTCGCCGCCACAACCGGGATGCCGCACGTTTTTGTTCGCAAAAACATGAACAAAATCAACGGCGTGCTGTCGGAAATGGCGCACGTTCTGAACGGTTTAACTCGCGGGATTGACTTTGCTTTATTGGACAAAGGCTTCGGTACAGTCAACGGCCACGCCATCAGTTTTTACCCACGCGGCAACAGTCTGGGCGTCGTTTTGCCAAGCAATTCGCCGGGCGTCCACGCCTTGTGGTTGCCTTCGATTGCCTTGAAAATCCCTTTGATTTTGAAGCCGGGCAGCGCGGAACCCTGGACGCCGTATCGTTTGATTCAAGCGTTTATCAAGGCCGGCGCGCCGCCGGAAGCCTTTAGTTTTTACCCCACGAGTCACGGCGGCGGCAACGAAATCCTCAGCCAATGCGGGCGCGGCATGGTTTTTGGCGATGTCTCGGCCACCGAAGTCTGGCGCGAAGACTCGCGCATTGAAGTTCACGGCCCCGGTTACAGCAAAGTGGTCATTGGCCCCGATTGCGCTGACGAATGGGAGCAACATCTCGACATCATCGCCGCTTCGATAGCCGAAAACGGCGGGCGTTCGTGCATCAACGCATCAGGCGTCTGGGTGACGAAACACAGCGCGGCTATCGCCGATGCCCTCGCCCAACGCCTGGCGCAAATCGTCCCCCGCGACGAAGCCGACGAAGCCGCCCAAATCGCGCCCTTCGCCAATCGCCAAGTGGCGGAATATCTCAACCGCACGATTGAGTCGAACCTCGCGGGCGCGGAGGACGTAACGGCGCGTTACCGCGAGACACCACGCCTCACTGAATGGCAGGGCAGCACATATCTGTTGCCCACCATCGTGCATTGCGACGCGGCCCATACACTGGCAAACAAAGAGTTTCTCTTTCCCTTTGCCAGCGTCGTGGAGGTTGCGCCCGAAGACTTGCCGCACATCTTGGGGCCGAGCCTGGTTGTAACCGTCATCAGCCGCGACGAATCTTTCATCAACCGCTTCGTCGCCGCGCCCCACGTTGACCGCCTCAACATCGGGCCGCTGCCGACAATGGCTATCAGTTGGGATCAGCCGCACGAAGGCAATTTGTTTGAGCATCTCTACGCAAGGCGGGCGTTCCAACGCGCTACGGCGTGAAGGAGTTAGTGATTGATAAGTAAACAGGTCAGAGAAAGTATTCCGGCGGTTAGAGTTACGCCTTGAGGCGTGTTGGGTGGGGTAAAGCCCACGCTTAAAAGCGTAACTCTAACTTTTATTATCCGGCGTAACTTTTCCTTACCTGCTTACTTGGCAACCCTTAGCTGACCAGGCCCGCCACCGACAGGCGCGTGGTACGTTTTAGGCGGCAATCCCTCAACTTGGCGCAGATGAGGCCGGCCACTACGGGCAAGGCGTAGTGGCCGACGCTGATGCCGTCGGGCGCGAGTTGGTGGTCTTTGAGGTGAGTTACTTTGCGCGGGTCGCGTTCTTCGCTGGGGATGCGTCTGGCGTGTCTTGTTGACGTGGGGCGAAATCGCACTCACGCAACTTTAGATTTAAAGAACAACGCGAAAACAAAGTCGCTGTTTCGCCCTCACGTCCATTGAATTGTTCGGCGTCGTGAGTGCATATAAGCGGCAACTTTATCTATCGTGTTTATGCACTTTGCCGTTTTTTATCACGAAACTCACCCGCTTGAGCGTGTTTATATTATCGAGCGGATTTTCGGGCGTGGCGATGATGTCAGCAGCCATTCCGGGGGCGATTGTGCCTCTTTGTTTTTCCACGCCGAGCAGTCGCGCCGCGTTGACGGTGAATATTTGCAGAATCTCTTTCGCCGGAAATCCGGCTTCGACAAAGCCGTCAATGTATTCGATTGTAAGTGTCCCCCGCGTTTCGCCTTCAATGTCGGCATAGACATCTGAACCGAAAGCGATGGTTACTCCGGCTTGGCGGACTCGCTTCAAGCGTTCAATTCGGGCGGTGCGAATTCTTTTTGCGTTTGCCTCGTTCCAACCGAATCCTTTCAAGACCTTGACAGTAGCGTCCGTGCTGACCAGCACGACATTGTTCTTTTTCATCAACTCTAAAACTTCGGCATCTTCAAGAGACCAACCGTGTTCAATCGAAGCGACTCCGGCTTCGGCGGCATCACGCTCGCACGCTTTTCTTTGACAGTGAGCGGCGACTTTGACACCGGCTCTGGTCGCTTCTTCGACAATGAATTTGATGTCGTCCTTTGAGTAAGAATATTTCTGTCCGTCAACAACAATCTTAATGACGTTCGCTCCATAATAAATGTTCTCGCGGATTGCTTTTTTCAATTCATCGCGTGTGTCGGCGAAAAAGTATTCGGGATTGTCGAGAAATTGCTTATCCGCTCTGGTTCGATATTGACCGCCAAAAGGAGCGATAATTCTGCCCGAAACAATCATCGTCGGGCCCGGAACTAAGCCTTCGTTGATGCCGCGTTGCAAATCAACGTCAACGTATTTGCCAGAGTTTCCGACATCTCTGACAGTCGTAAAACCTGCATCGAGCATTTGTTTGGCATAATAAACGCCTTGAATCGCTCGGTAGCCCGATGGATTAAGCAACACCATATCAAAATAATCTAAGCCCAATCTGTCCGCCTCAATAGTGACTTTCGCGCAAAGATGCGTGTGCGCGTCAAACAGTCCGGGCATCACGGTTGATTTGGATAAATCAATAACCGTCGCGTCCGAAGGAACTTGAAGCCCTGCACCGACGGCTTTGATTTTTCCCCCTTCGATAAGAATAATCTGATTGGTTAAAGTCGCCCCATTCGTCGGGTCAACCAGCTTGCCGGCTTTGATGACGGTTACTTGTGCTTGTCCGTTCACAAAACAGAACAAAAGCAAAATAATTACTGGCAGGAAAATTATTGATTTCATCTATCTTCACATTTTACGAGGACGCAGAACGTTTGAGGTAACCAGCGCGTTACGCCGCTTCGTGTCAGGTTGACCGAAGTGTTAGGCTTCCGTGGGCTCATGATACCCAGCCAATCTTGCGGCGCCAGACGTTGCTTTGCGCTTGCTTCGCCTCGTATTCCTCAGGCGAGGGTAGCGGGCAACTGCGGAACTTGGCAAGCGCGCTTCTGACTGTGCCCAAACCCGCTTCTTTCCGCCAAGTTGAGACTTCGGAAGGATCTTCCAGTTGATAGAACTCAGGCCCAGTGGGTTTTATGTCAATTTGCGTGCCGAAGCGTTGACCTTTGCCTTCAAACACACGAATTCGGTCATCTATGTAGGCGTACTGCCATCTTGGTGAAAGCTTCAGGCGGCTCGCCTCTTCAAGCAGATCTCTGCATTGGCGCATGAAGCCGGGCTCGCCTATCGAGTGCTGAGCGATCAACCATGCTGCCTCAGCACCCTCTTGCCCGACAAGTACCTCATGCGGCCACCCATGTTCTTCTATGATTGAGAGAAGTTGGCGCGCATTTTCTTGGTGCACTTCCTCCATCTGAAAGTGATAGCCGTCAGAAAGCAAACCGGCTGCCTGGAGTTCTGCGCGAACTTCTGAATCTTTGGCCTGCATGGCGAGCAGTTGGTCTTTAAGACGTTCGAGCATGGAAGCACGTTTTTCGGAAGCCTAACGGCGGCGTTGACGTGGGGCGAAACCGCCACCAAGCCCGCCAAAGTTTAACGGACAACGTAACAAACAAAGTCGCTGTTTCGCCCTCACGTCCATTGAATTGTTGGGCTGTCCGTGTCATTTACGCGCCTGTGCATTGTCAGCGAATTTCCATCTTCAGCGACAACCTTGAATCCAAACCGTTGATACAAGCACAACGCCGGATTTTCACGCGCAACGCTCAAAGAAATTTGTTCGTAAGAAGCCGTTGCCGTTTCAACCAAATGCGTCAGCAAACTTGTTCCGATGCCCTGACCACGATATTCGGGGAAAACTGCCATTCCCAACTCCGGTGTAAAATCGTCAACGTAACCATAACCTTTTTCTTCGTTCGCCAGCAATCGCAACCAAATTGCGCCGAGCGGCTGATTGTTTTCGCCGACGGCAACAAAACCGGAATCATCAGCGCGTCCCCAATCGCGCACATATTGGGAAATGTCGGGCTGTTCAAGAATACTGCGTTCAAACGGCGCATTGCCTTCGGGAACGAACAACGACAGATAAAGCATTTCCCACAAAAGCGTTTGGTCTGCGGCAGTCAAAGAGCGAATTTTGTATTGCGTCTGCAAACTCATTTGTTTCAAGTCAAAGAAAGCAGCCCAACGCTTGAGATGACGTGGGGCGAAACCGCCGCCAGACAATTTTAGGGTAAAAAGACACCGCGATAACAAAGTAGCTGTTTCGCCCTCACGTCCATTGATTCGTTCGGTGTGTCTTACCGTTGAACGCTGAAGGGCGCAAAAACATCAAAACTAATACTTCTAAAGATTTGCTTTGCTATTTCTATTTCTGTTTCACTTTTAGCTTCCACCGTCATATAAAGAAATGTACTCAAATCCTTTTCTTTATTTTTGGCTTCGTCCAGCACAACATAAAGTCCTGCAATAAATCTGCGATTAGCTTTATTTTTGGTGTTTTTATAAAAATATAGCTGCACCTTCTTGCCATCAATCTCTGTGAACTCTTCTTTGAACGGTAAATTCGTTTCGGTTTTTTCAATATTACCGCCAAAATGACCGGAATCTATTGTGAGTTTCATCTTGCCGTTCCTAAAATCGGCGACACAAGAATCAATGCCTTTGGCGTATTGGTTTTTCAAGTTTTTCGGAAGCAAAAAGTTGATTTGACAAACTTTAACCTTTTTCCAATCGGTTGGAATTTGTGAGTCTTGCGCGTAGCACTCCATTAACCCAATAGAAGCATAAATAAAAGTCAAAAATAAAATGCTGATTAATCGAATCATATGAATATACCGATATTCAACTTCTGGCTGATGCGCCGGCGATTGCAACTCATCATCAGCCGCCTGATTGTTGAGGAATATCTCGGCACTTTGGCAATGCTTGGAGCTACGCCGCAGAATCTCGCCCGCCTGGAAAATTATCTTTCGCTTGCCAACACCGTGACCCAAGTTAATCTGGGCAAACGCTTTAACCTCAGCCGCGACGCGGACGACAACAAATTCCTCGATACGGCGTATAGCGGCAAGGCTAAGTTTCTGATTACGCGGGACAAGGACTTGCTCGACATACCCAAAGCCGATTTACGCGGACTTAGGTTTCAAATAGTCAGCCCGGTTGAGCTATTACAACAACTCGATGAACTTTAGAATCTCTTGTGCAGGGAAACTCGCACGAGGGGTTCTTAGGGGAAGGAGTGACAGCAATGTCACTCTCTTACCCGACTTCGACGTTCTTTCGCATAGGAAAGCGTTAATTTAACAAAAAGCTCACTGTAACTTGCGCCTCAACTTTGATTGTGCCCGGCGCAAAGGTCGCTACGCTTTCCGAAAAACTACCATTGTTGCCGGTAATGTTTGAGGAAACTGTGTTGTTTGAGTAATTGGCTGAATAATTTTGGTTTGCTATGTTTCCTTCAGTTATTCTAAGTGCTTTGCCAACCGTCTGACCGATTGATGTTGCCATTGCAACAGCTTTTTCCCGTGCGGCTTTCATTGCCAAGTCTCGCGCTGTGTCTTTGTTTTCGCGCAACTTTGAAGTTTCAAATCTAACGCTGTTGACTTCGGTAATTCCTGTTTTTAAGGCTTCCGAAAAAAACTCCTCGAAACGAGAAATATCCTTTAGCCGGACGGTAACGGTTTTTGAAACTTCGTAACCCTTGAAAATCTTTGTGCCGATTTCGTCGCCGTCCTCATCGTAAACCTTCTTTTTAGCGTCGCGGATTGATTCGTATTTTCCTTCAACCGAAATAGCATCGGTTTTGACATCTTGCGGCGCAACTGAAAAGCGGCGCGTTAGTTCTAAAATTTTGGCGACTACTTCATCATTTGAGCGTTTGGCAATCTGTAAATCTTTGTTATTTTTGGTTACATCAAGCGAAAAAACAACTTCGTCGGGCGCAACCATCACTTCGGCAGTTCCGGTAACAGTTATCATCGGCATTTTGTCAATGTCTTGAGCCGAGACGGAAAACGCCAAACCAAAAGTAAAGATGAGCAAAATCAAAAGTGTTTTCATATTTTCACCTAAATTAGTTATTGTTTTACGAAAGGAGCTACTCTTTCGAGATACTTAGGTTTCAAATCAAACGTATCTGACAGTTCTTTGAAATTGTCATAGGTAGCAGGCGAAACCGGACACCCAGCACCTTCAGCATGGCCTAAAATATTTTCAACAGCAGACCGATGCTCGCCGTTACTTATCAGTTTATTTACATCGCCAGCTACGTTATTATTGAGATTAGCCGATTTATAATAACTGGTGATGCACGGTTCAATGTCGGCAAGTGCTTTCTTCATTTTAGAAACGACATCAGAATCGTCCGTTTTCTGTTGTTCATTTCGGAATTGAACGCTGTAATCAATCTTTATGCTGCCGCAAGATTCTTTTGAACCTTCAAAATCAAACTTTTCCAAACGGTCTGGTGTGCTGATAAAAATGTTGTTCTGGTCTTTCCATTGTGCTTCGACGGAATGGCGGTCGCCCCAAGACATAACGTAACAAACGATTTCCCCTCTACTCCGCAAAAATCCAACAGGCTTTTCTAAAGCTGCTGTCGTATAAACTTTCGACGAACATTCGCGGTGATAAGTAGCGAGAATTAAATTTCCGTCAGGTGAAGGAATTCGTTTCAAGAGTTTATCATCGCAAGGGTCTGACATATGAGCGCAGCCAATAGTGAGAAACAGCAAAATTGCAGCGATAATAATAAGGTTAAATTGTATTTTCATACTTTCAACGGATTATGCCAAGAAGCGCACAACGGCGGAAATAAGCGGCGGGCGCACACAAGCTGGCGAGTAAAAGGGGCACTGGCGCGCCCGTCCGCTTGATTGACTTGTTAGCCCGCGCCTGGCTGTAACCAGGCCCCGCGATTCACCAATCTTGAGCGACAGGCCCCGCGCCTAATTCTTCTCACGAAGCGGGCTAACGGCGGAAATAAGCGGCGGCGCACGAAGCCGGCGAGTAAAAGGGCCGTTGGCTCGCCGTCCGCTTGATTGACTTGTTCGGGGGCGCTTTCAGGGACACCACGCAACTTGATGGATGCCGCATTCGCTACCGCGAACGCCGCTGATTCTTTTGGCGAAGCACCCGAACGGCGGAAATAAGCGGCGGGCGCGTGAATCTGACGAGTAAAAGGGGCACTGGCACGCCCGTCCGCTTGATTGACTTGTTATCTCGCCCTGACGCCGTAACCAGGCCGCTTGAGAAACGCCCCGTCGAATGCCGGCCCCTCACCTAATTCTTTTCACGAGGCGAGATAACGG
>JAYVJN010000492.1:0-2787 GCA_043769325.1 Acidobacteriota bacterium | reverse complement strand
CAGGAAGGCTATCTTGAAGGAGCCTTGCGCCGTCACCGTATCTTTAGCGAACTCAACGAATTGTCCACCTATCTCATCGAACGCCGCAACCTGCCGCCCATCCCCGTTGACGTAATAAAACGGCTGAGTTTTCAAAGCTGAGGCAGAAGCCCGCACGTCAGTAAGGGCGTAGCTACATGCTGAACGCCCTTACTGACGTGCGGGCTTCTGCCTCATTTCACCCGCACAACTACATCGTTGGCTTGCAAGGAATTGCCGGTGGCGCGTTGTAGTTCGGCAATGGCTTTGTTCAAATCGGTTTGGGCGCGTAGCTCTGTGCTGCGCGAGTTGGCGAGCGCGGTTTGGCGTTCGAGGACAAGGAAAATGGTAGATTGGGCCGCGTCGAATTTGCGTTGTTCGCTGGCGTATTGCAGTTCGGCGGCGGCGCGTTGGGCGGCGGCGGCGCGCAAGCGGGCCTGGGCCGTGCGGACGGTTTGCAGGGCGTTGCGCACGTCCACCTGAATCAGTTGTTCAAGCTGTTCGCGCAAGGTTTTCAGCCGTTCGCCTTCAACCAAAGAACGGCCCAGTTGCGCTTCGGCGGTGCGGTTTTTGAGCGGCAAATTGACGGTTACGCCCACGCGGAAGTTGTTGAAACGGTTGAGCGCGAGGTTGGTCAGCGATTGTCCATAGTTGCCTACGAGTTCTGCGGGCAAGGTCGTTGGCACGGGCGCGGGCAGCGGCGTGATGTTGTTGCCGGGCACACCGTTGATGGCGGCGACGAGTTGGTTGATTTTCAGGCGCGTAACTTCGCCGGAGCTGGTGAAGGGGTTAGCGGAACCCGCGTTGGCGTTGCCGGCCAAACCGTTGACGCCGTAACTGCCTGTTAAATCCACTTGCGCTCGTGTCTGTTCGCGGGCCAGGCGTTGGTCTAATTGGTTGATAGCCAACGCCAAATCATTTTGCTGTAATTCCGGGCGGTTCGACAAAGCCGCGTTGAGCGCGTCGTTTAGGGCGACGGCTGGCGGGTCGAGGTCAATGTTATCGGTGGGGAACACGGCAACGTTCCAGAGTGGGGCCTGGCGGTTTTCCGCGAGCAAATTTTTGAGCGTGTTCTCGGCGCGGTTGACATCATCCAAAGCCACATAAACATTCTGTTCAAAGGTGGCAATCTGCGCCTCTGCGGAAACGATGTCCATTGGCGCTAAGACGCCTTCATTAACCAGCCGCTTGTTGTGCTCCAACTGGCGGCGGGCATCGCCCACGGCGTCGCGCTGAACCTGTAAGTTACGCAATGAATAGACTAAGTCCCAATAACTGCGCTGCACATTGGTAATTACCTCGATGGTTTTTTGCCGGAATTGCACATCGGTCAGCGAGAGGTTCTTCTTGGTTACTTCGATATTGCGCCGCGTTTGGTCAAAACCCTTACCGCGCAAAAGCGGTTGCGTAAAATTAAAGGTCAGAGAGGTTTGGTAAAGCGGATTGAGAAAGGTAAACGGATTGTTAGTGGATACGCGCGGGGCCGTGCCTTCCACGCGATAATTACCGCCATAGCGCGGCGCGAGCCCTTCGAGGCGTAACACATTATTGATTGTCGTTTGCGTGGTCGAAACCTGCCCCGCGCCACCAAAGACATTGGTTACAGGGGTTTCCACGCGCTCATAGTATGATTGGTAAAAGAGTCGCGGGTCATAACCGCCATGTGCCGCTTGCAAATCGAATTCGGCCAGTTTGACGTTTTTACGCGAAATTTCGATGTCGCGGTTGTTTTCTAAGGCAATGGTCAAAGCCTCGCGCAGACTGAGCGGCTTCTGATTCATTAAATCCACGCCCACGCGCCCCAACTCCGGCAAACCCGTTTTGTCGGCGCGATAATCAGGCGCGATGGCCGGCGTTTGGCTCAAACCCTCCACCACATCCGGCGAAGGGTTTGGCGTCGGTTCCTGCGCCCACGCCAGGCTGCTTGTCAATCCTAAGAGCAAAACAACAGCTACTTTTTTAGCCACAGAGCGCACAGAGTTCACAGAGAAGGTTGAGCCAACAGCTTTTTCTCTGTGAACTCTGTGCGCTCTGTGGCTAAGGCTTTTTCCTAAAACGTATAATTGCCGAACTCTCATAAAGTTACCGCTTGTTATCCAAATAATTGCGTCTGCGTGAAACCCCATAATAAAACCGCCACGCCGCCGATTTCGCCCGCGATGAGCGCGTACATGAACCAGGTCGTGATAAACGTGCGTTCGCTGAATTGGGTCTCTTCGCGGCCCTGCAAGCCGAGTTTGGTGTAGCCGATAATCGTTAGCGCAAAGTAAAAGAGCGGCACGGCGGCGGCAGTAACTGTTACCACGTTTGAATACGGGCTAAACTCTGCCAGTTTCGCCAAGACCAGCGCGGCAAAACTGTAAAGCAGAGCGGCACGGTGCGCGATGTCTATGTAAGTCGGCGCGCGATGCTCCGCGCTACGCATCATGCCGCGATACTTCAAGATGCCCAGCCCCATGCCGGCCAGCAAAAACAGGCCCGACGCGAAGACGCAAAGTTTTACGGCGACGGTCACAAATTACTCTCACATTGCGTGAAGATGTAGCCGAGGATGCCAAGCACACTATCCACAGCATTTAGCCCGTAGTAAGATGAACTTGCCCACACTCGTCCAGCGGTGTCATATTTGTAGAAACGCCAGCCTTCGCCGTTGGTCACGACGCCGAAAACGTCTATTTCCTTGCCTTCTTGCTCGTTATTCCAACGACAGGCTTTCATTTCCACCAAACATTGGGCCAGGCCCTTTTCAAAATTGTCGCGTTTGGCCTC
>JAYVJN010000491.1:0-4474 GCA_043769325.1 Acidobacteriota bacterium | reverse complement strand
CAAGCCAACGTCATTGACGACGCCCGCTTTTTCGCCCAACAACAGTATTTAGATTTCTTGGGGCGCGACCCCGACCAGGCCGGTCTGGATTATTGGACGGGGCAAATCACCCAATGTGGCACGGACGCGGCTTGTCTTCACCGCCGCCGTTTGGACGTTTCTGCCGCCTTCTTTGTCGAACTGGAATTTCAGGAAACCGGCTCATTCGTCTATCGCTTCTACAAATCGGGTCTGGGCCGTCTGCCGTCTTATGGCGAATTTCTGCCCGACCGCGCTCTCGTGGTCGGCGGGCCGAATCTGGAACAAAACCGTCAAGCCTTCGCGCTGGGTTGGGTGCAACGGAGCGCGTTTGTCACAAAATATCCGCTAACCCAAACCGCCGCGCAGTTTGTGGACGCGCTCCTGGCAACGGTGCAGCAATCTAGCGGCGTGAATCTTACCGCCCTGCGCGACACGCTCATCAGCGAATACAACGCTCAAACCACGCAAACCGCCTCACGCGCCCGCGTTACGCGCCTGGTGGCAGACGCCACTGCATTCCAGAGCGCGGAATACAATCGCGCGTTTGTGCTGATGCAATACTTTGGCTATTTGCGCCGCGACATAGACCAAGCCGGCTACGATTTCTGGCTCAATGTTCTCAATCAGCAACCCAACAACGCGCGCGGGATGGTCTGCGCCTTTGCCACGTCCGACGAATATCAATATCGTTTTGGCGTGAATCTAACGCGCAGCAACGCCGACTGCGGGCCATAAGGTTGGGAGCGCACGCATCCTTGCGTGCTGCTGTGCCGTCAGGCACGGCATTTTGTTGCGGCACGCAAGGATGCGTGCGCTCCCAACTTTATCTATTTATGTCAAATGACGAAAACTCCACCCACAACACGAATCTCTGGAAATGGGGCGTGATTGTGGGCTGCGCGGTCTTAGTTTATTTGCTGCCGCGTCCGGCGGACGTGACGCCGCAAGCCTGGCGTCTGCTGGCGATTTTTCTGGCGACGATTATCGGTTCAATTTTACGGCCCGTGCCGAGCGCGGGCGTCGTGCTGTTGGGCGTGACGGCGTTGGCTTTGACGGGCGCGTTGCCGGTTGGCGAGGCGTTGAAAGGCTACGCCGACCCGATTGTGTGGCTGGTGCTGGCGGCCTTTTTCATCTCGCGGGGGCTGATTAAAACGGGTTTGGGACGGCGCATCGCTTTGTTGTTTGTCCGCGCCATCGGCCATAGCACGCTGGGTTTAGGCTACGCGCTGGTCGCGGCGGAGTTTGTCATGGCGTCGGTAGTGCCTTCCAATGGGGCGCGTTCCGGCGGCATCATCTTTCCCATCGCCAAGAGCATCGCCGAAACTTACGATTCGCGGCCCGGCGAGACGGCCAACCGCCTGGGCGCGTTTTTGATGGTTTTGCTCTATCAATGTTGCGTCATTATTTGCGCGATTTTCCTCACCGGCCAAGCCTCCAACGTCCTCATCGCCAAGTTTGCCAAAGAGACGGCGCAAGTTGACATCAGTTACACCAAATGGTTCATCGGCGCGATTGTGCCAGGGCTGGCGTCGCTGGCGTTGGTGCCTTTGTTGCTCTACAAACTTTTCCCGCCGGAAATTAAAAAAACGCCGCAAGCCGCCGCCTTTGCGCACCAAGAACTGAGCGAAATGGGGCCGATGGCGCGTGGCGAAAAATTGATGTTGATGGTCTTTGCGTTGGTCGCCGGGCTGTGGATGACCCTGAGTTTACACGGTTTACATTATACGACGGTGGCGTTGGCCGGCATCGCCGCGCTGTTGTTGTGCGGCGTGCTGGAATGGGAGGACGTGTTGGCCGAACGCGGGGCGTGGGACGTTTTTATCTGGTACGGCGGCCTCGTGCGCATGGCTGAAGCGTTGGGCGAAACCGGCCTCACCAAGCGGTTCGCGCAAACCGCCGCCAGCTTCACGGCGGGCTGGAAATGGTGGCTGGCGTTGGCCGCGCTGCTCCTGATTTACTTTTACGCCCACTATGCTTTTGCCAGCATCACAGCCCACGCTACCGCCATGTACACGCCTTTTCTCGTGGTCATTTTGGCCGCCGGCGCGCCGCCTGTGGTCGCCGTTTTGCTCATGGCTTACTGTTCCAACCTGATGGCTTCGCTCACCAATTACGGCACCACGCCGGCCCCGATTTACTTTGGGGCCGGCTACGTCACGCAAAGCACCTGGTGGCGGCTGGGCTTCATCGTTTCATTGCCTAACTTGCTGATTTGGGCCTCTCTGGGCTTGGCCTGGTGGAGATTGCTAGGCTGGTGGTAACATGGTTTACAGATAAAGACGGGCATTAGAAACTGTTAGTCGCCACACGAAATTATTGTGGTAAAATGTGCCGCTTCGCACTTTGGCGCAATGGAAAATCCAAAACTAAAACGACAACTCATCATTTATTTGGCGCTGACGGCGTTTTGCGCGTTGGCTTGGGCGTTGGTGGGGCGTTTGGGGTTGAGCGCGGACGCGGTAACTTTTGTAAAGCTGGTAATTGCGCTGTTGCTGGCATTGGTAGGTGTGCGTTTGTTGGGGGCGTTGGTGTTCGGCGCGGCGGCGCGTCTGGGCGAATACCAGGCGCCGGCCCTGGTGCGGAACATCTTTTCCATCGTTGTCTATATCACGGCGTTCGTCTTTATCTTCAAGTGGTTTTTTCCTGCCGTAGAACTGACCCCGCTCTTTGCCACTTCGACGATTTTTGGTTTGATACTTGGCCTGGCATTACAGGACACGCTCGGCAACCTCTTTTCAGGCATTAGTTTACAAGCCGATAAACCTTTTCAAGCGGGCGATGTAGTGACACTAGGCGCGATGACCGGCGTGGTGGAAAGCGTCACCTGGCGCGGCGTGCGGCTGCGCACGTTTGCCAACCGCATCGTTTTTATCAGTAATAGTTCAATCGCCAAAGAATCAATTGAAGTGGCCCCGCGCGACAATCTCAATGCGCGGCTGGTCTTTTTTAACACGCTTTACAACGATTCGCCGGCCAAGACGATTCACGTCGTCCGCGAGGCCATCCGCGAGGCCGAAAACGTCTCAAGAGCGCGGCGTCCCATCGTGCGTATCCGCGACCTGGCTTCGGACGGCATTGATTGGGAAGTGAAGTATTGGGCCGAAGACTACTCCAAATACAACGATACCGACGCCCTTGTGCGCCAACTCATCTGGTACGCCTTTCGCCGCGCCGGTATCGGGTTCGCTTTCCCGACGCGCACTCTCCACATTGAGCGACCCAAAAAAGAGACGGCGCAACACCAAGACCGCTTGGTCGAACGTCTCGCCGGAGTTGACTTATTCGCGCCGCTTTCATCCGACGAAACCGCACGTCTGGCCGCCGCCGCGCAGAACCATGTTTACGCTGCCGGTGAATCGGTCATCCGTTCGGGCGACGCAGGTTCTTCGATGTTCGTCGTTCACAAGGGCCGCGTTCGTGTGCAAATCAGCGACAACGGCGCGGCGCGCACCGTCGCTACGCTAGGCGAAGGCGATTTCTTCGGCGAAATGGCCCTGCTCACGGGCGAACCGCGCACCGCCAATGTCGTGGCCGCCGAAGAAACCGAAGTCATGGAAATCGGTCACGCCGCGCTCAAACAGATATTCGACGCCAACCCCGACCTCATCGAATCGCTCTGCGAACTAATCACCGAACGCCGTGCCGGTCTCGCCGCGCAAAATGACGCCGACAACGACGTGAAAAAAGAATCCGCCGGCCTGGGCAAATCTATCCGGCGTTTCTTCGGATTTGATTAGTGACTGCGAAGAGCGATAGACTTCAAGAAAAAGTATTATCTGCGGAACACGCGAAACACACGGAAAAAAATCAGCCTGTGCGCCCTTACTTCGTGCGGGCTTCCGCATTGTGGCGCGCCAACATATTCTTAAAAGTGTTTAGCCTTTACTTTTTGCTCAGGCCGCTTGAGAGTTTTGGCGCGCGCCCTTAGACTGTGCGACGTATGGAATATACGCAAGAGGAAATTCTGCAAACCGTGCGGATGACCGAGATGGAACACTTGGACATTCGCACCGTCACTTTGGGCTTGAGTCTGCGCGATTGCGTCAGCGATGCGGTGGAGCGCACGGCAGAGAACGCGCGGCGCAAAATCGAACGCTACGCGGGGCGGTTGGTCAGCACGGTCAACGAAATCGGCGAGGAATTCGGCATCCGCATCGCCAACAAGCGCGTCTCCGTGACGCCCGTTTCGATGATTGCCGAAAACGCCCGCAACACGGCGGATTGCATTACGCTGGCGCGAGCCATTGACGAAGCGGCCAAGACCGTCGGCGTGGATTTTATCGGCGGCTATTCCGCGTTGGTGCACAAGGGCTGGACAGACGCCGAGAGCCGTTTTATGGACGCCATGCCCGAAGCCATCGCCGTGACGGAAAGGCTTTGTTCGTCGCTCAATGTTGCCACGACCCGCGCCGGCATCAACATGGACGCCGTAGCCCGCACAGGCCGCATGGTC
>JAYVJN010000490.1:0-3849 GCA_043769325.1 Acidobacteriota bacterium | reverse complement strand
ATGGCTTCGAGCAAGCGAACCGTGCCGATGCCGGTCACGTCGCCGGTGTATTCGGGGATGTCGAAACTGACGCGGACGTGGGATTGCGCGCCGAGGTTGTAAATTTCGTCGGGTTTGATGTCGCCCAAAAGCGTTTGCAGCGAACTCGAATCGCTCAAATCGCCGTAAACCAGCCGCATCCGCGCGCTGCGTTCGTGCGGGTCTTGGTAGATGTGATCAATGCGGTCGGTGTTGAAAGAAGAAGAACGACGAATAAGGCCATAGACTTCATAACCTTTGTCCAATAAGAGTTCGACCAGGAAGGAGCCGTCCTGGCCCGTGAAGCAAGAGTTCAGGGCTAAGGGAAACGTAACGGTTGCGGTGACGTTTCAGGTCACAATTATCAAAACGATTAGAGAAGGGTTTACGACTATGTCGCGTTTCAAGGGTTCTTCGGAAAGCATTGTGACGATTGATCGCCGACGTGGAGAGCGTCGTGATAAGCCAGCCGTTGCTCCGAATTCCGAGAAACCTGCTGGCGAGCATTCCTCAATCATAAAACCAAACATTAACTGTTCTAAAACCGTAGTTTTGTGTATCACAAAAACCGCTTTGCGACAATCTGACGGCAGCTTTTCCCTTGCCGCTTGCCCAATACCACGCAATTGGTTATGGTAACAATATAGCCTCTGCGCGGTGCTAAAGCTACTCCGCAGACTTGATTAAACCATGACCAAACGCGCATTTATCACCGGCATCACGGGCCAGGACGGCTCCTTCCTGGTCGAACTCTTATTGGACAAAGGTTATGAAGTCTATGGCCTTATTCGCCGTTCCTCTTCTTTCAACACCGACCGCATTGACCACATCTATCAAGACCCGCACGAACGCAGCGCGCGGATGCGGCTGGTTTACGGCGATTTGAGCGACTCCAGTTCGCTGCAAACGCTTTTGGGCGACATCAAACCCGACGAAATTTACAACCTCGGCGCGCAATCTCACGTCCGCGTCAGCTTCGACATCCCCGAATACACCGGCGATGTAACCGGCATCGGCACGGTGCGCTTGCTCGAAGCGATGCGCAAAACCGTGCCACAGGCTAAGTTTTACCAAGCGTCTTCATCAGAACTTTACGGCAAAGTGGTCGAAGTTCCGCAAAATGAAACGACGCCCTTTTACCCGCGTTCACCTTACGCTTGCGCCAAGGCTTATTCGTTTTACATCACGGTCAATTACCGCGAAGCCTATAACCTGTTTGCTTGCAACGGCTTACTGTTCAACCACGAATCCGAACGGCGCGGCGAAACCTTTGTCACGCGCAAAATCACCCGCGCCGCCACGCGCATCAAACTCGGTTTGCAGAAGAAACTTTACCTCGGCAACATAGATGCCAAACGAGACTGGGGCCACGCCAAAGATTACGTCCGCGCCCAATGGCTCATGCTGCAACACGAGACGCCGGAGGATTTCGTCATCGCCACCGGCGAGACTCATTCGGTGCGCGAATTCTTGGAAGAAACCTTTAATTTGCTTGATTTGGACTGGCGCGAATACGTTGAAGAAGACGCCCGCTACCACCGTCCGGCAGAAGTGGACTTATTGCTCGGCGATGCCTCTAAAGCGCGCCGTTTGTTAGGCTGGGAACCGGAAGTGGACTTCAAGGAATTGGTCAAAATCATGGTCGCCAGCGACCTCGAACTCGCCCGCCGCGAGAGTTTGACCGCGCAAGCCGTCGCCGGCGCGAAATGAGAGAGAAAATCAAATTTGTTGGCGTGGGCGGGGCCTGGCAAGTTCTTGGAGAACACGCTGACAGTTCCGTCATCAGGCAGTTAAATTCTCTCTCCTGCGTGGCGGCAACGGGAGTTATGCTGGCGCAAACACGCGGAATTGTAGTGACGCAAGAGGCTTTAGTTGCTAAAATAGGCGCACCCGCCGCTATCGGCGCGTTGGCGGCGTGGCTCAATGAGGCCGACGCAACCGGCGCGGAAAAGTGGTATGGCGGTTTTATTTCAACCAACGGTTTCGCTGTCTTGCGCCGTCTGGAAAATTGGGGCGCGGTTTTACGGGAAGGCACGCCGCTAGGCCACTTGGTTCTGGTCGAAAGAGTTGCTGCACAAGGGTTTGTTTTTATCAAAGACCCGTTTGACGGCACTTCTTACAAGATGCAAGTTCGGGAATTTCTCGCCCATTGGGGCGGTGAGGTCGTATTAAGATGGAAATTCTAAAACCAATCACCGTTTTATCTCTCGCTAAAAAGGATAACGCCACATTGGAATTACGGCTGCAAATAGGGCCGCAGCAATGCTCTTACACTGTGCCGTTTCAGCAAGGTGAGTTTCGTCTATACGATTTCCCGGAAACTTTGCGGCGCGAGTTACGACAGGACACGGCGGCTGGTTGGCAGCTTACGGCAACTCTTGATGATTTTTTAGACGGCAACATTTTGGCCTGTCCGTTACATCTTTCAGCAATGAAAACCGCACAACTTGAGGCTGCATAAACCCAAACCAAAATGATGGTCGAAAGCGACCTCGAACTCGCCCGCCGCGAAAGCTTGACCGCGCAAGCCATCGCGCAAGGAGGGTGAGGTGGCGGAACAAAGCAGCCCTCAAAGCGTGTAAGAAATTAGCCACGAAGCATTAAAAATCAGGATGTCTGGCAAAGAGGAGAACTAAAGTTTATGTTCAGGAAAATGCCGGCGATATTTTTTTTGTAACCTTGCTCTGTCCCGCCGTCTTTGCTCAACCAGCCGGAGAAAAGCGGTGGGAATATAAAATTATTGGTTTGTTTGAAACTAATCAGCTTGCGCCTTTAGGTCTGCGAGGGTGGGAAGTTGTCGGCGGCACTGCCTGGGGTGAGGGCAATGGTCAGATAATTCTCAAACGAGTCTATGACCTTGAACGCACTACAAGAGAAGCGAAAGAAGACGCTGGAAAAGCACCGAATCCGGTTAAGCCTGAGTTTGTTGATTTGGAAGAGGTAGCTGTCAGCAACGCCCGCCAAACTGCTTTAGACCAGGCTAAAGCACGTTTGGAAAATGCTCTGCGAGGCGTGAAAGGTGTTTCTCTGACAGAGATTAGCGTCACGGCTCAAAGGGCCGAGCATGGTGACGTTGACAGAATTGAAGACGACGGCAAAAATGACCCTCACGAACCGCTTGTACGGGCTGAGGTTATCATAGACAGCAGCACTGTGTTGTTAAGCGAAGGCAGCAAATATAAAGGCTCGGAAGCGCGGGCCTACCTCGAAAAAGTGGCGAAAGAGATTTTTGCACAGATTGGTTTGCGCCCGAACACGCCAAAAGCGCGGTTCTTTTATAGTCCACCTCCTAGCTTTAGCCATGCCAGTAAAATTGAAATACAACTATGGCTTATTGTCGGTAAAGCCAAATCCACCAAGACAGTTGCCGCTGGTGTGTTGCGCGGCACTTGGCAGTAAGACCCTTACGCCATACCCGTTGCCAATTTTACAGCGCGGCCTTCTTTGATAGATTGCTGCGCGGCTTCCAGCAGACGCACAACGCGCAGGCCGGCGTGTCCGTCTGTGAGCGGCGGGCGTTTTTCGTTAACGGCGGCGAGAAACTCTTTGCTCACACCTTTTAAGGCTTCAGAGGTGTCGAGTTTGGGCACCCACACGTCGCCGGCGCGGTAGCTGACGAGCGTCGTGTAAGCGGCTTCGGGGTCGGTCTGTTCGTCGCGCCGCGTGACCATCACGCCTTTGTCGTAAACCCGCACCTTTTCCGTCGGTTCGATATCGTCGTAAACAATCATCTTTTTGCTGCCGGCGAGTAGGGCGCGACGAAGTTTGACGGGCGCAAGCCAGTTAAAGTGAAAGTGCGCGATAAAATCGTCGGCAAAACGGAGCATGACG
>JAYVJN010000489.1:0-7710 GCA_043769325.1 Acidobacteriota bacterium | reverse complement strand
GCTTGGCGGCGCAATTCTTCATAGACAAAGGGCAAAACCTCGTCCAAAGCCTCGCGTCGGCCCGCGCCCCACTGGCGCAACAAATCGGTTATCTCCGGCAGCGTAGTTGCCATTCGTGGCATGAATAATCTCCCAAAGATTAACGGCAATGAGGAAAACCGTCGTTCGCGCTGAATTGCAAAATGAAGAAGCAACGCGCCAAGTGTACCACAAAATTTAATCGCCGCATCGCAAATTTAGTAGTGAACCAGGTAGTGAACTAAAAGTAATATGTCTTATTTGGCGTTCCACGCGCTGTCAATGAACTTGTCCACATCTTGTTTTAGTTTCGCCAGCGATTTGCTTTCAATGTACATCATATGTCCGGCTTCGTAGTAGGCGCGGGTGATGCTGGCGCGGTGCGTGGCATCAAGGTTGCTATGGTCGAGAGTGTATTGGGCGGCGTAGTAAGGCGTTGCCATGTCGTAATAACCGAAGGCAACGAAGACTTTGAGAAACGGATTTTTCGAGAACGCATTGCGCAGAGCGTTGCTCGTGTCGGCGTAGGCATTGCCCGCGCCAAAGTTCCAGGGCGAGGTGATGCCGCCGCCGAGAATGTAGTATTCGGCGTCGGTTTTGTAGCCCAACTCGCTGCGGACATAACTGTTGAAGGTGGCTGTGTAAGGCGGGCGAATCGCGGCCATGCTGGGGTCGAATTCGGGGCGGTCGGCCCCGGCGGTTGAGTCTATGCCCTTGAAACGGCTGTCGAGGCGGCCCGTCGTGCGTTCTTGGTCACGCAATAGTTCTTTGTTGAAGCGGCCCAATTCTACGCGCAGGTCGTTGTTGGCGATAAACTCTTTGCTGAGTCCGGTATAACGCGCCATCTTTTCAATGGTCGCGGCGCGTTCTTGCGATGTGAGGCTGTCGCCCTTGCCGTAAGCGACGGTCAAATCGTGAGCCACCCATTTTTCGGCTTCGTCCAGCACGGCGCGTAAGGGTTTGGCCTGCAAATCGGCGGGCAGTTTTTTGTGATACCAGGCTGTCGCGGTGTAGGAAGGCAGCATCGTCAGATAGGGCAAATCGTTGCCCTGCGCAAAGAGCAAAGTCTGGAAATTCATCACCGTCGAGATGAGCAAGACGCCGTTGAAAGCGATGCCTTTGTCCACCAAAAGCCCGGCGAGACCGGCGGCGCGAGTCGTGCCGTAACTTTCGCCGACGAGGAAAAGCGGCGAAGGCCAACGCTCGTTGCGCGTCAAATACATACGGATAAATTCGCCGACGGAATCCAAATCGCCTTGTAAACCGAAAAACTTCGCGCCTAATTCCGGCTTGGCGGGGCGGCTGTAACCCGTGCCGATGGGGTCTATGAAAACCAGGTCGGTCTTGTCGAGCCAGGTCTGTTCATTATCCACCAACTGAAAGGGCGGCGCGGGCATCATGCCATCGTCTTGCATCTTGACGCGCTTAGGCCCAAGTGCGCCCAAGTGCAGCCAGACCGACGCCGAACCGGGGCCGCCGTTGAAGGAAAACATCAAGGGCCGCTGTGCCGCCGCTCCTTCGCGGTCAAGCGTGTAGGCCATGTAGAACATCCGCGCTTCGGTATCGCCGGCGGCGTTTTTGATGGGCATGAGGCCCGTCGTAACCGTGTAGCGCAGGGTTTTCGCGCCCATCTTGATTTCGTGTTTCGTGGCGACGGGCGTTTCTTCGGGAGTGGGTTGTTGAGCCCAAGCGGTGACGGCAAAGAGCAGAATGGCGAAAAGTTTGTGTACGCGCAAAGTGGCGACCTCCAACGGCAAATTTAATGACGAACTTAGCGAGACATAATATACTCAAGCCGCAATGATGCCAACAACACTCAACGACAAAAGTCTGGCCGCTGCCGCGCAAAGATTGGCGGAACGGGACGACAAATTAGCCTTTAGTTGGGAAAAATACGGCGCGCCGCCTTTGTGGGAACGCGCGCCGGAGTTTGCCACGCTGGTGCATATCATTTTGGAGCAGCAAGTTTCGCTCGCTTCGGCGCGGGCCGCGTTTACCAATTTGCGGCAATACCTCGGCGCGGTGACGCCCGAAAGTTTTCTGACGCTCGACGATTTGACGCTGAAAAGCATCGGGTTCAGTCGTCAGAAAACGCGCTATTCACGTCTGTTGGCCGAAGCTCTGGCCGCACAAGAGTTTGACTTGGGCGGCCTGGAAATGTTGCCCGACGATGCTGTTCGCGCCGCGTTGACACGCTTCACCGGCATCGGTGAATGGACGGCCAATATCTATTTGCTGGTGGCTTTGCTGCGCCCCGATGTGTGGCCTAAGGGCGATTTGGCGTTGGCGGTTGCCTGGCAGGATTTACACGGCGCAAGCGCACGGCCCACACCAGGCGAACTGGAACAACACGCGGCAAACTGGCAGCCTTATCGCTCAGTTGCCGCGCGTTTGTTATGGCATCACTATCTGAAACGAGGCGCTTAATTATCTATTGGAGTTGAACTTACAAGAAACAGTGCGCGTTATGACTGGAGCGCGCCACGCGCTTGTCCGCAACGAGCCGATAGGCGAGTAAAGCCAGCGTGGAACAAGCCTGGGTTTCAGGCAACACGCCGCTCATGTTACGTTTTCGCGCCTTTGCGCTCATGCGGACAAGGCTGTCCGCGCTCCAGTCTTAGTGCTTGCGCTATTGCTTACGCGGCCTGTTTTTCTCGTTCCAATAACCCGCGTTTGCGTTCAAGGCCCCAGCGATAGCCGCTTAAACTGCCGTTCGCGCCGATGACGCGATGGCAGGGCGTGACTAAAGCCGCCGGATTGGTGGCGCAGGCGCGGGCCACGGCGCGGGTCGCGGTGGGTTGTCCCAGGCGCGCCGCGATTTCGCTGTAAGTGGCGGTCTGGCCGTAAGGAATGCGGCGCAATTCGGCCCAGACGCGGGCCTGAAACGCGGTCGCTTGCACATCAAGCGGTAACTCCAGGTTGGGCTGGCGGCCTTCCAGATGGCGCAAAATCGCGTCCAACCAGTCGCGCAAGCCGGTTGGCGCGGCGTTAAGTTCAGCGCGGGGAAACTCGGCGCGTAGATTATCGCTCAAACTTTGCGCGTCGTCGCCTAGCGTCACGGCGCAAATGCCGCGTTCGGTGGCCGCCACTAAAAGTTGCCCCAACGCGCACGGCGCAACCGTGTAAGCGATTGTCATACCTAAACCTCCGCGCCGGTAATTGGCGGGCGTCATGCCGAAATTGGCGTCTGCTTTTTCGTAAAGGCGGCTGCTCGAACCAAAACCCGCCTGATAGAGCGCGTCGGTTACGCTGCGCCCGTTTTGCATCTCGGTTTTGCAATCCGAGACGCGCCGCGCCGCCGCGTATTCGCGTGGACTGAGGCCCGTAATACGCTTGAAAGTGCGCTGCAAATGCGCCGCGCTAACGCCGAGTTGTGCGCTTAAATCGTTAAGGCCAATAACGCTTTCCGCTGTTTCGAGCATCTCGCAAGCGCGTTTGATCAGTTCCTGGTGGGGATGCGTTTCATTGGGGCGGCAACGCTTGCAAGGGCGCAAACCGGCGCGTTCGGCATCAGTTGTGGCGACAAAAAAACGCACGTTTTCCCGTCGCGGTTGTCGCGCCGCGCACGACGGGCGACAGTAAACGCCTGTGGTTAGCACGCCGTAGTAAAACACGCCGGCAAAAGCGGCATCGCGTTGCTGCACGGCTTGCCAGTAAATTAACTCGTCAGTTGCTGTTTGTGTAGCAGTCATAATTCTCAACCTCCAAGCGCGATATTACGGCCCGCGCGGCGGCGCATCTATCCGTTTCTTGTGCAGTAATTTATATTTTTACGCCGACCCGCGCCACCTCGTATAGGCCCAATCTTTCTGTTGTTCCGGCGGCAGAAAAGTCCAGGCGACGATGCGGCTTAATTTGTTGCCTTGCCCCATCGGAATAGTCTTAACTGCCACTGCTCTCGCGGCTTTGAGCGCGGCGTAAACGCTTTTGAGACTGGCTTGTTTGGCAATCAGGGTGGAAAACCAAAAGCAAGATTTACCGAATTCCCGGCTCTCACGAATCATGTTGCCCACGAAGGTTTCCGCGCCGCCTTCGCACCATAATTCCCGGTTTTGCCCGCCAAAATTCAAGGTCGGTTGGGTAATCTTCCGGGTCTTGAGATTGGACAATTTTCTCAGCGTTCCCGCTTGGGCTTCCGCGCGCGAAGCGTGAAACGGCGGGTTGCAAATAGACAAATCAATCAGTTCGCCGGGTTGCAGAACTCCCCGGAAAACGGCTTTCGGATGCGTCTGCAAGCGGCATTCAACTAGGCCCCGCAAAAACGAATTGGCGGCGATAATCCGGTTGGCTGAGGCCAGCGAAACCGCGTCAATATCCGTGCCGATAAACGACCAACCGTATTCCTTAGAGCCAATAAGCGGATAGACGCAATTCGCCCCAACCCCAATATCCAAGCATTTTATGCGCTTACCATCGGGGATTACGCCATCATTATAAGCTGCCAGCAAATCTGCGATGTGATGGATATAATCGGCCCTGCCGGGAATCGGCGGACACAAATAATTGGGCGGGATGTCCCACTGTTCAATGCCGTAAAAATGCCTGAGCAACGCTTGGTTGAGCATTTTTACGGCTGCGGGGTTAGCAAAATCAATGGATTCGTCGTCGTAGGCATTCACCTTGACAAACTGCGCCAAAGCGGGGCAACCGGCAATTAGTTCAGTAAAATTATAGCGCTCACGATGCCGGTTGCGCGGGTGTAGTTTTGCTTTTTCCGGCGGATGGGTTTTCTTTTTTGGAAGCATGGAAATTGATTTGGGCAAAAACGCCTCGTTTTTTGGATAGCTTGCTTTTGGTTGGAAGAAACCACCCCGTCCTGCGGACACCCCTCCTTCAAAAGGAGGGGAATTTTACGAGGTGGCTTTTGTCTGAGGTCTCTTGAGCTCAAATAAAACGGGTTCCTCACCAACAACTCCCCTCCTTTCAAAGGAGGGGCCGGGGGTGGTTGTCATCCTTTCAAAGGAGGGGCCGGGATGGTTGGCTTATTCCAACCAAAATTACTTTTAATTACACCAAGTACCCATTCCAAGTCTTCAAACACCAATCTATTCTCAAACCTAAGCACTTTGATTCCATAATGTTGCAAGAACAACTTGCGCTCGTAATCATATTCACGCGCCGCATCGTTGAAATGAACTTCTCCATCCAATTCAATGGCGAGTTTCTCCGAGGGGCAATAAAAATCCAGAATATAATTCCCCACGCTGTGTTGCCTTCTGAATTTTCTGCCGGCCAATTTGGAGTTCTGCACAACCTTCCAAAATGTAGCTTCAGCGGGAGTTAAATGGCTCCGCAGGTCTTTGCGGAAAGTTTTCAAGTAGGGAAGATTATTGATTTGCTTGCCGCCACTGCGCCTTGTGGCTATTCTGGCGTGAACTTCTTCGCTCTGATTTGTAAGCGCCTCATTTTTACGCATAACTCAATGCAACACTAATTTATTTGACGCGCCAGGGCGGGTTGAGACGGTTTTCGCCCGCGTGGTAGAGGCAGAGCAGATGCCCGTCGGGGTCGCGCAGATAAGCCTCGCGCCAGAGCCAGATTTGGTCGGTGGGTTCTCTTTCAAACACTAGGCCCGCCGCTTGCAGCCGCGCAATATCAGCGTCTAAACTGTCACATTCAAAGTAGATAACCGGCCTTTCGCCATTTGCCACGCTGTCGGCGCGATGAATGGAAAACGTCGCGCCGCCGTCGGGGCACGCAAAACGCACATAACGCGGCGAGCTATCCACAATCAGGCGCAAACCCAACTTTTGGTAGAAAACAACGGCGCGTGGCACATCGGTTGACGGTATTGTTACCTGGTTGAGATTCATTATGGCTCAACTGTATTTTGCGGCTTCGGCGGCGCGGGCGGTTTGGTCTGCGGCGGCGGTTTGACGGTTGGTTTGGGTTGCGGTTTGCTATCGCCGAGGGGCAATTTGTCGCGCAGTTCGGGCGGGATGTTCTGCTTGATGCGTTCCTCAAGTTCGCGGCGAATCCGTTCGGCGGCCTCTTTTTCCAGCTTGTCGGGGTCGGGCAATTGGTCTTTCAAACCATCGGGCAACTTGTCTTTCAGTTCACCGAGGCTGCCGGGCAGACGTTTACGGATTTCTTCGGGTAGTTGGTCGAGAATGCCGCCGCCGTCTTTGGCGGGGTTTTGCGCGGGGATTTTCTTGGCGACCTGTTCGGCGATTTTCTCGGCCAGCGCGTCGTCTTTCGCGCCGACAACCTGCCAGGTGTCGCCTTTGCGTTGCAGCGTTAATTCGACAGGCCGGTCTTTGAGCGTCAGGCTGGCCTGGGCCGTGTCGCCGTTTTCGGTGATGCTCGCTTTCCACTTCATGCCCAGTGCCAGGAGCGGGAACGGGTAATCTTTGGAACTCGCGCCGGCCTCTTTTACTTTCTGGTTAAGTTGTTCACGCACTTGGGCTTTAACGCCCGGCAGAAACTGTGGGATAAGTTTGTCCACAATCGCCTTCAACGGCCCGGCCAAAACGCCGCCGTAGCGTTCGCTCAGTTTTTCCGTGACTTGCGGGACAAAACTGTCAGCCACTTTGTCGGTGTCCACGAGTTGGTTAAAGGTCGCCGTGTCGCCGCGCTGGGCCGCGTCAGCCAAGAGCGCGAGCGCATATGCGGGCGTGGACTGAAAACTGCGCCAGTAGAGAAAACCGCCCGCGCCGAGAGCCACTACGCTCACCAAAAGCAATATCGCCAACACGCCCAACACGCGCTTAACGCGGCTGCGCGGTTGCGCTGATGGCGTCGGCAAGGCCCGCGTTTCATAGTTGCGCGGCGCGTTGGGCGGCGGCAAAGGCTGTACCTGTTGCGGCGGCGATTGCGCGTCGTCGTCCAAGCTGATAACGATGCGGGTGCGTTCGGGTTGTGACATGATGAACCTCAAAGCAAAGGATAAAGGAATAAGGGATAAAGGATAAAATGAGGCCAAACCACTATTTTTAGCCTTCATCCTTTAGCCTTTATCCTTCTTAAAATGTTTCCGTTTTCTCCACGCGGCAGTGCAATGTGCCACGCGCCAGACGCACGCGCACCGGTTGTTGCGGCATTACCTCGCGGGCGTCGCGCAGAAGTTTACCATGTTCGTCCAGTGCCACCGCATAGCCGCGCCGCAGAACTTCCAAAGGCGACATGGCATCCAGCGCGGCGACCTTTTCGCCGAGTTGTGCCCGCGCTTCTACTAGACGTGATTTCATAGCCTCATTGCGTTGCGCCGTCAACTCTTGGCAACGCAAATGCGCTTTTGCCAGGCGATTTTGCACGCTGGCCGAGGAGAGTTGCGCAGTCACGGCTTCGGCGCGGCGCGTAGCGAGTTGCAGGGCGCGGCGTCCGGCGGTTGCCAGACGGTGCGCAGCTTCGTCTGCTGTTTGTTGCGCCACGCGCAGACGCCGGCGCACATCGTCAAACGCCGGTGACATGGCCGTTTCCTGCAATTGGGCGCGGGCTGCCAAAATGCGGTAACGCGCCGCTTGCTCCAACGCATTGGACAGATTTTGCAAGGTGTAGGCGATGGCGTCCTCTTGCGCGGCCACTATTTCGGCGGCAGCGGAAGGCGTCGGGGCGCGTAGGTCAGCGGCGAAATCGGCGATGGTGAAATCAGTTTCGTGGCCGACGGCGGAAATTACCGGAATCACCGAATTGGCAATCGCCCGCGCCACGATTTCCTCGTTAAAAGCCCACAAATCCTCGGTTGAACCGCCA
>JAYVJN010000488.1:0-5821 GCA_043769325.1 Acidobacteriota bacterium | reverse complement strand
TGTAAACGCCGCGCCAGAGCTTGCCAGCCAGCCATCAAAGCCTTCACATCCTCCGGCTTGGGACACACAAAATGAACCTGCTCGGTGTAGTCGCGCATTGTCTCGCCCACGAAATTCTGCGCCGTGCGCCAATTGGTTTCAGCATAGCGCGCCTCGACAATCTTGTTTTGCAAACGGATGAATGCTTCATGGTCGCCGGACTCAAAAGCGGCAGCCCTCTGCAACGCCGCCACGAACCTCTCGGAGCGGTTCGCGCTTATCTGCTCTCCTTCAATGGCAAATGACGATTTGGTCTCTTTAGTGTAAAGATAATGCGCCGCCCGCAGCAGCAACGCCGGGTCTGTTGCGGCCATTAACTTCTCGGCCTCTTTCTGTAAGCCAGCCTGGAGAAACTGCGCTAACGTCTCAGTGCGCCGTATCAAAGGGCAATAGTCGCGTCCGCCCAGCAGGTTGTCATAGATGCGCTGGCGCGACACCAAACGCCGTGCTCCTGTGAAGTGCAGGGCCGGATTGAGCAAATCCACATAACCCGTAGCGGCCACATCAGGCACATCCAGCCTTTCGTCCAAGAGCAATTCGTAGAGATACCAGGCCCGGCGGGCAAAAATGCCCGTAGGTTCGGCTCTAATCCATTTTTCCAAGGGTTTCAGACCTAGCTTCTGAAAGATAGCCAGCCACACCCCCAGGTCAATCGGTTCATAACGTAAGGCGAAGCGGAGGTGGCCGATTAAACCGGCAGGGGCATAGCTTGGAGGATACTGTTCCAAGATAAACTCAGCTTCGCGTTTGGTAGCGCGCGCGCCGCGAACTAAGTAAGAGCGCACACCAGGCAAAGAGACCTTTAGATCCAACACCTCGATCAACGCCATCAACCCTAACGGCTGAGGCCAGCGGTCTGAAGTGAACTGCCCGTTTTCGACCATAGCGAATTGCTTACCTACTAGCAGGAATCGTGATAAATGCTTATCTCAAGTGTGAGAATCTTACTCTGATTATTCATTGAATGGAAATGCTTACCAAATGAAAGTTATGTTCGTAACTACTCAGAATGTGCCAAGCCGTTGACTGTTCGACCTTACCGTGTAAAGCTCAGAGGCTTGCCGATAAGCTGCAACGTGCGCCGCGCCCCCGCGCCGCTTTCGTGCAGGGCGTAGGCCCGCGCCTCGTGCGCGCCCGCGTCCAACGCGAACGGCCCGCGAAACTCGAAGCCGCAAAACTCGTCCGCTGCCCGGCCCGCCTCTTTCACATCAGGCCGTGATTTATCGGCTAAAGTGTCGGCGACAAAACGCCCGTCAATGTAAAGTTGCACTTCGACGCGCTCCGCCGAGCCTTCGTTCACGGCCCAGCCCGCCACGCGCTCCCCGTCAGCCACGTCCAAAGCCCCGCGAAAGAAAGGGTTAAAGGCCGTCAGGTAAAAGCCCACCGCCAAAGCCGCCACAAAAAGGGCTTCCAGCACCGCCTTTGCCAGCAAAAAATGCGCCAGCCGCGTCAATGGTTTGCCTTCATTACTCATGCCGGCGCAGAAATTCGTCTCTGGTCATGGCGTACAAAACGCAGTCAAATTCGTAGTGCCGCGTCGCTTTTTCGTAACGCATCCCCAGCTTTTCCATGACGTGGCGCGAAGCCCGATTTTCCGGCACGGCAACGGCCACGATGCGCTCTAAACCCAACACGGTAAAGCCGTAACGCAGCCACGCTAACGCCACTTCCGTCGCATAACCCCGCCCCCAATGCGGTTTGTCAAAGCCATAACCAACCTCGATTTGCTCCGTGCCGTCAAGATGTATCAGCCCGCCCCAACCGATAATTTCGCCCGTCTCTTTCAACATTACCCGGCTGACCGAAAAGCCGTATTGCTCTTGGTGTTCCAGGTAATAACTAAACCGCGCCGCAATCTTTTCGGGCCGCGTATATTCCGCGCCGCCAATAAACCGCGCCACTTCCGGGTCGGAGCGCAGTTTACAGAGCGTAGCCAAATCTTCCGCCACAAACGGTTGCAGCAATAAACGGGCCGTTTCAATCATATTTTCCAATGCGAATCAGGAGTTGAACTACAGAAGAACAGAGCGCGTTACGACTGGAGCGCGCCACGCGCTTGTCCGCAACGAGCCGAAGGCGAGTAACGCCGCTCGCGTAACCAATTTGGTTTCGGGGAACGCGCCGCTGTCGCCACTTTTTTTCGCGCTCTCGCGCTCATGCGGACAAGGCTGTCCGCGCTCCAGTCACAGGGCGTGCGGTTTTAGTGAAAATTAAGGTGCTTAACCCCTGCGCCGCATTTCTATTTGCTGATGATGGTTGTGCCGGTGTCGAGCAAACGCATCAGTGAATTTCTTCCGACTCGGTTTCGGCGCGGCCCCGCGCAGAGTAGATGGCATCGCGTAATTCCGTGAGCGATTCATCGTCGGTCAACGCGCCAGCTTGCTGTAACAAAATGTCGCGCCCGTCGTGTGAGCGCAGCCAATCATCAATCGCGGCCCGCAGAAATCGCCAGGTGTCTTCGATTTGACGCCCCGGCAGACGGCCCTGCGCGGCTTGCCGGGCAACCGTTTCCGGCGGCAACCGCAAATAACTGGCAACTTCTTCTAAAGTAAATACTTCCGTTTGCATAAGCTCATCCTTTTCCCAACTATCTTAACAGAATTTACTCAATCGCAAAATACTTAGCCTCCGCGTGATGGACGATTATCGCAGAGGTGGATTGCTCCGGTTCGAGTTGAAATTCTTCCGAGAGCGTGACGCCGATGCGTTCGGGTTGTAATAACTCGAACAGCTTGGTTTGGTCTTCCAGATTGGGACACGCGGGATAGCCGAAGCTGAAACGCGAACCTTGATAGTTTTGGTGAAAGAGCTTGGTCATTTCCGGCGCGTCACTACCGGCGATGCCCAATTCTTCGCGGATGCGTTTGTGCCAGTATTCGGCGAGGGCTTCGGCCATCTCCACGCTGAGGCCGTGAAAATAGAGGTAATCAGTGTAGTTATCGGCTTTGAAAAGCTCCGCCGCGTACTCGCTGGCGCGGCGTCCGACGGTGACGAGGTGGCAACCGATTACGTCCATCCGGCCCGATTCTACCGGCGCGAAGTAATCTGCCAGGCACAGATTTTTGCTGCCCCGCGCGTCCACAGGCTGGCGCGGAAAGGTGAAACGAAGCCGTTCCGTGCGCTCATCGTCTTGGTAAATTACAACCTCGTTGCCCGACGATTGGCACGGGAAAAGACCGTAAACCACTTGCGGCACAAGCAGTTTTTCGCGTTCGGCACGCGCCAATAGTTCCGCATAAGCGGGCCGCACGGTTTCGTTTAGTTGCGCTTCGTATTCTTCTTTGCTGCGTCTGCCCTGTTTGAATTGCCATTGGCCCTTAAACAGCGCAGTTTCATTGACATAACGCGCCACCGCTCGCAACGGAATACTTTCCACGAGACGCGAACCATAAAACGGCGCGGACGGAATCGGCGCGTCAGCTGCAACCCCGGAGCGCGTCGTGTGCGTCGTATCACCCGAAGCCTTCACGCGGGCGCGGGCCGCTTGCCGTCCGAGTTTGGCGTCTTCGCCGACTAAATCTTCCGCGTCTTCAACAGTTTGAATGATATTTTTATCGGGCGGCAAAGGTTTCCCGTTACCTGCCGCTGCTGCTGCCGCAACGCCGTTGCTGACGCGCGGGCTTCCGCCTTCTTGCTGCCTGCTGCCTGCTGTCTGCTGCCCGCTTCCCGTCAGCAAATCCATCGTGTAGAGGCCGTCGAAGGCGTCGCGGGCGTAGAATAATTGGCCTTTGTAAATGGGTTTCAGGTCTTCGTCAACGTAACGGCGATTCAACGCCGCGCCGCCCAAGACGACGGGCATAGAGAGGCTGCGTTCGTTCATTATTTCCAGATTGTCGCGCATGACGAGCGTAGATTTGACCAACAGACCGCTCATGCCAACGGCGTCGGCTTTATGCTCAACGGCGGCTTGCAAGATGACATCAACGGTTTGTTTGATGCCTAAGTTGATGACTTTATAGCCGTTATTGGTGAGGATGATGTCCACCAAATTCTTGCCGATGTCGTGCACATCGCCTTTGACCGTCGCCAAAACCATCGTGCCTTTGGCTGTCGCGCCGCCTTTCTTTTCCATGAACGGTTCGAGAAATTTGACCGCCGCTTTCATGGCCTCCGCCGATTGCAAGACGAAAGGCAGTTGCATCTGCCCGCTGCCGAACAACTCGCCAACGGTTTTCATGCCGTCAAGCAAGATGGTGTTGACAATATCAAGCGCGGGATAGCGTTCCAATGCAACCGTTAGCTGTTCTTCCAGGCCGATTTTCTCGCCGTCAATGATGTGTTGCTTGAGACGTTCTTCGACGGGCAAAGTGCTGAAATCCTTCTTCAACGCTTTGGTTTTGACGCCCTCAAACATGGTCGTAAATTCGCCCAAAGGGTCATAAGTACAGTTATCGCCGGCGAATTTGCGTTGGTCATAAATCAGTTCGCGGGCTACTTCAACTTCTCTTTCATTGAAACGATTCAACGGCAAAATCTTGGAAGCATTGACGATAGCGGCGGACAGGCCGGCTTCGCAAGCCTCGTGCAAAAAGACCGAATTGAGGACGATGCGCGAGGCCGGATTAAGGCCGAACGAGACGTTTGAGACGCCCAAAATCGTGTGGCAGCCGGGCAATCCGGCTTTGATTTTGCGAATTGATTCAATGGTTTCGGCGGCGTTGCGGCGGTCTTCTTCGATGCCGGTGGAAATCGGTAAAGCCAAAGGGTCAAAGAAGATGTCGTGCGCCGGAAGGCCGTAAGCGACGGCGGCATCGTAGGCGCGTTTGGCAATCTCAAACTTACCTTCGGCAGTGCGGGCCATGCCTTCCTCGTCAATTGTGCCGATGACGACGCCCGCGCCGTATTGTTTGGCGAGTTCCAAAACCTTGAAAAAGCGTTCCGGCCCGTCCTCGTAATTGGTTGAATTTAATAAACATTTGCCGCCCGCGTGTTCCAGGCCGGCCTCCATCTTTTCCCACTCGGTGGAATCCAGCATGAGCGGGATTTTGACGCTCGTAACCAGCCGCGAGGCCAACGCTTTCATGTCCTTTACGCCGTCGCGCCCGACGAAATCCACGTTGACATCCAAGACGTGCGCGCCCTCTTTTTCCTGTTCGCGGGCCAGTTTGACGAGTCCGTCCCAATCTTCGACTTCCAGCAAATCGCGCATCTTCTTGCTGCCCGAAGCGTTGACGCGCTCGCCGACAACGAGGAAAGAATTGTCCTGTTCGTAAGGCTGTTGGAAGTAAATTGAAGATGACGAAGGAATTAACTTCGCGTTTCGTTGTTTCGGCGTGACGCCCTGCATCCTTTCGGCGAGCAGTTTCAGGTGTTCGGGCCGCGTGCCGCAACAACCGCCGACGATGTTGACGCCAAAGTCGCGCGCAAAGTGTTCGACCTGCGCGACAAATGACTGCGGCGTTTCGTCATAGACCGTTTCACCATCTTTCACTTCGGGCAAACCGGCGTTGGGCAAAACGGACACGGGAATCGGCGAGTTTTCGCATAAATACTTGATGCTCTCAGACATATGGCGCGGGCCGGTGCCACAATTCATGCCGATAACGTCAATCGGGAATGGCTCCAGCGCGGTCAAAGCCGCCGCGATTTCCGTGCCGTTGAGCATCGTGCCAAAGACTTCAATCGTCACCTGCGCCAGCACGGGCCGGCGGGTTTTGTGCTTGGCAAAATAGTCAAAAATGGCCCGTAGCGCGGCCTTGGTTTGCAGCAAATCCTGACAGGTTTCGACGATGAACAAATCCACGCCGCCATCCATCAAACCACGCACCTGTTCGGCGTAAGA
>JAYVJN010000487.1:0-3350 GCA_043769325.1 Acidobacteriota bacterium | reverse complement strand
CGGGCGGCGCAGCCGAGGCCAACGGAGGCGCAACGGGTAGAGGAACAGGAACGGGGAGGGGGACTGATTGTGGTTTGGTTTGATGGGCCGGAGTTTGCTGAACCGTCACCGGGCGCGGCGGTTCCGGGCTGACCGGCGACGGCGCGCGCGGCGTGCCTAAAGGCGGCGAAGCGATATTGCGCTCCGTCTCAGCTTCGGCGGGCGCGACTGGCGCGGCGGCCGGCGCGTTTTCTAAACGAATGAGACGTATGACCGGGCCCGAGAGTCCGAACTGAACTTGTGCGCCGGGACCAATCTCCGTCGGGGCGGTTAGTCGTTGACCATTGAGCAGAGTGCCGAAACTGGAATTGTTGTCCGCCAGAAGGCAATGCCCGTCTTGTAGCCGCAGTTCGGCGTGACGCCGCGAAACCATCGGCCATTTGGCTTGCTCAAAGACAAGCTGGCATTCCGCCGGATCGCGTCCAACTTTGATTACAGATGCGGTAAAGGCTCGCTCAGGGCGTAATACGCCGCCCTCTTCTTCTGCCAGTACGAGTTTCATAGCAACAGCACACCTTACAGTTTACTGGATTAAAATAACCTTATGCAGGGCTTTCTTATAAAAACCAGAAAGGGCCGCCATCTACGCGCCAACGGCGGGACGGGCGGCTTTATCACCTCTCAGCTATCACTTATCACCTGTACGGCCTTTAATTAGGCGGGTGGAACGGCGTACAAGTGATAAGTGATAGCTGATAGGTGATAGTGTGGCCTACTTTGACACGAGCGCAATTTTTATAAGAAAGCCCTGTAGGAACGTGTGTCCTGTTACGCTCTTGTTTGACGCCCTTGTTTGACGCCCTTACTTCGTGCGGGCTTCTGCACTGTGGGTCAACTTATTTTCGATCTGTTACTTAAACATCCCCGACTGCCATTCGTTTTTAGGAGATAGACATGGAAGTACCTGCGTTAAATGTCAAATCGTTGAGTAAATTCTTTCACTTTGAATTTATCGCCAAGGTTTTGGCGCAAAATTGGACTATGTTTCTTCCGGTAGTGGTTCTATTACTGGTGGGGTTGTTCATTGCGCCTCCGTTCACGCCACTCATTACCTTTTTGGCAATTATTAACCTGGCCTTTGCGTTTCTGATTGTCTCTAAATCGCTCACCATCTCCAGCCCGACAGAACTAACTTCATATCCGACAATTATTTTAGTCAGCACTATTCTACGTTTGTGTATGAGCGTAGCGGTAACAAAAGCCGTCTTAACAGAGGGTTCTGCCGGCGATTTTATCAAAGCCATCGGCCAATTTTCGACGGGTAATAATGCTTTAGTAGGAATCGTGGTTTTCATCATGATTCTGGTGGTGCAGTTTATTGTTGTGGCAAAAGGGGCTGAGAGGGTCGCCGAGGTGGCGGCGCGTTTTACTTTAGACGCGATGCCGGGTAAGCAGATGTCAATTGACGCGGATATGCGCGCGGGGTTGATTCCGCAAGACCAGGCGCGCCGGATGCGCACCGCTTTACAAAAGGAATCACAACTTTACGGCGCAATGGATGGCGCGCTTAAATTTATCAAAGGCGACTCTATTGCTACGATTATACTCTTTTTCGTTAACGTCCTCGGCGGTTTAGCGAAAGGCTATTTTGAGTTTAACGGGGATATGGGCCGGGCGATTCATAAATATACCACTTTATCCATCGGCGATGGTTTGGTGGCGGTCATTTCCTCAATCTTAGTGGCTTTGTCGGCGGGGTTTGTGGTAACGCGCATTTCGGTTGAGGAAGACGGCTCAAATATTGCCAGCGACATTGTGCAACAATTTGTGCTTGACCCTAAACCATTGGCTTTGACATCGGCCTTTATGGTTGCGTTCGCGTTGTTATCTTTAGCTGTTTCTTGGACTTTAGTGCTTCCCTTGGTTGCGGTGGGAGGCACTCTTGGGGCCGGCGCGTTCATTATTCATAAACAGAGGGCTAAAGCAATAGAAGCGCAAACTGAGGCTTTAGCCAGGGCCGGAACGCCGGATAATGATGAATTGACTCCTACCTTCGCTGTGCCGGTAGCACTTGTCGTCAGCCCGCAGTTGACTCCTTTAATTGACCCGAAAACGGTCATTGGCGCAAAGTTTAGGGATGACCTGCCCAAATTGCGTTCGTCACTTTATTATGATTTAGGCGTATTGTTGCCGAATGTTTACGTTAGCGGCGACGCCCCTATTAAAGAATCGCAGTATATGTTGGTCATCAAAGAAGTGCCGATGGCTTGGGGTTACTTACGGCCCGATTCTCTCTATGTCAATGATTCCGCCGAGAATATCAAGGTCTTCGGGCTAACGGGAGAGGATGTGCGGAATCCGGCGGATTTGCGGCCCGGTTCTTGGATACCGGCAAGTCAACGTCCGCAAGCTGAACTCGCCGGATTGAAAGTATGGGAGCCGCAGGATGTCATGACCTTACACTTGTCCCATGTGCTGCGTCGTCATGCACACGAGTTTATCGGGTTACAGGAAGCGCAGGCATATCTTGATTTTGCAGCGCGGGGGGTTCCCAAACTGGTCGAAGAAGTCGTCCCCAAAACCGTTAGTTTGCAACAGTTTGCTGATGTTTTGCAGCGTCTTGTGCAAGAAAATATCTCCATCCGCGACATTAAATCGGTGCTGGATGCTTTGGCTGAATGGGGGCGCATCGAAAAAGACCCGGTCATGCTGACTGAATATATCCGCGCTTCGATGAAACGCTATTTAGCTTTTCGTCACACTGGCGGAAAAGATGTTTTGTTTGTTTACTTGCTTGACCCGGAAATTGAAGACGTTATTCGTAACGCAATCCGGCGCACTTCTACCGGCACGTTTCTTTCGCTTGACCCAAGTTTGACGCACGACATTTTGACGGCGTTGCGCCGGGAACTCTCACAAAATCAGGGCAGCACGCAAGCTCCGGTCATCATCACAGATATGGAGTTGCGACGATTTGTCAGGAAAATGGTAGAACTAGAGTTTCCCGCCTTATCAGTTTTGTCTTACCAGGAATTGACGCCGGAATTGAATGTCCAGCCGATAGCGCGGATTTCTATGCGTCCGACACAGATGGATTATGGCTATTACAACGCTCCAACAATTGAATCTGAAAGTAACAACCCAGCTTTGGCTCAAGTTAATTAACTCCATCTGATGCAATCTGCAAGGCCGGTAAGCCAGTAGCCGGTAGTCAGGGGCGCGTTCTAATTCAGGCGCGAACCGCCGCCGTCGCGGTCTCCGCATAAGACTTTCCGGCGGGGCCGCCAGGAGCAGCGTCTCTCTTTCTGCTGCCTACTGGCTTCTAGGCAGAACGCTGCCGCGTAACATAAGTTAGTAAACGCATTATGAAT
>JAYVJN010000486.1:0-5399 GCA_043769325.1 Acidobacteriota bacterium | reverse complement strand
GTGCAAGGCCGCATTGAACAACTCGGCCTCGCCGATTTCGAGTTTGGCGGCTGTCCCGTCACTTTCTGGGACGTTTACGGCAATAACGGACACCCGATTCGCACGACCATCTCCGAAATGGGGCCGGTCTTGCTGGCGCGTCTTTTAGATTTGAACGAAACTCAAGCCGGCGTGCTGGCCCTGGCCTTCAAAATTGCCGACGACAGCGGCCTCTTGTTGCTGGACATGAAAGACTTGCGGGCCATGCTGCAATATGTGGCCGACAACGCCAAACAGTTTACCACTGAATACGGCACAGTTTCCGCGACCAGCGTGGGCGCGATTCAGCGCGGCCTGCTTGCTCTGGAAGAACAAGGCGGCGACAAACTTTTCGGCGAACCCGCGTTTGATTTGCGCGACATGATGCGGGTCGAAAACGGGCACGGCGTCATCAACGTAATGGCGGCGGAAACCTTAATGAACGCGCCTAAGATGTACTCCACGTTCCTGTTGTGGCTCTTGTCCGAACTCTTTGAAACCCTGCCGGAAGCCGGCGACATGGACAAACCCAAGATGTGCTTTTTCTTTGATGAAGCGCACCTTTTATTCACCGACGCGCCCGCCGCTCTGCTCGAAAAAATTGAACAGGTGGTGCGCCTCATTCGCTCGAAAGGCGTAGGCATTTACTTCATCTCGCAGAACCCTCTGGACATTCCTGATGAGGTGTTGGGGCAACTCGGCAACCGCGTCCAACACGCCCTGCGCGCCTTTACGCCGCGCGACCAAAAGGCCGTCAAATCCGCCGCGCAGACCTTCCGCGTCAATCCCGAACTGGACGTGGAAACCGCCATCACCCAACTCGGCGTGGGCGAAGCGTTAGTCTCTTTCCTTGACGAAAAGGGCATCCCAAGCATTGTCCAACGCGCCTTCATCGTGCCGCCCGGTTCGCAAATCGGCCCGCTTACGCCGCAGGAACGCGGGCGCGTGATTGACCATTCATCTCTGTTCGGCAAATACGAGGACGCCATTGACCGCGAATCGGCCTACGAAATCCTCAAGAAACGCTCCGACGAAGCCGCGCAACAAGCCGCCGCGCAAGAACAGGCCGAAGCGCAAGCCAAAGCCGAAGCCGTTGAAGCCAAAGCCGAAGCCAGAGCGAGTAACGCCAGTGGCGGGGCCGGCGATGTCATGGGGGCCTTCGCCAAAAGCGCGGCCCGCGCCGTCGGCAGCAACCTGGGCCGCCAGCTAATTCGCGGCGTCCTCGGCAGCCTCTTCGGTGGCAGCAGCCGGCGCAGATAAGCAGGTAAGAGAAAGTAATCCGGCGGTTAGAGTTACGCCTTGAGGCGTGATTAGCGGCGTAAAACTCACGCCTCAAGGCGTAACTCTAACTTTCATTATCCGGCATAACTTTTCCTCACCTGCTTAAAGAGGTAAATGTATGGCGACAATAGTATTAGCGGAAATTGAGGAAACCATCCAAAGGCTTCCGCCGGATGACCAACTTTGGCTGATTTCGCGTCTGGCGCAAAACCTGCAACACAAGCTAGGCGGGCCGGATACGCGCCAGGCGCAACTCGTAGCAATGGCGGCGGATGAAGACATTCAACGCGAATTGCGGGCTATTGAGGAAGATTTTCGTTACACCGAAGGCGACGGGCCGCGACTTCCTTCCGGTTAATGCGTGTTACTATGTTTTATGGCTTATAGAGATTTCACTTTAGAAGAAATAGAAACACGCTTCGGCATCAAAAACCGGATAGAAAATCTCTTTGGGCCGTTGCCGTTGATTGAGCCGAGCGATTATCTCAAAGGCGCGTTGGCGCTGGCGCACGAGCTACCCGTGCGAAGTGAGAAAGCGAAATCGGAAACTATCGTCTTTCCGGTCTTGGTTGAGGTACGCAACAGCAACGACAAGTTTTTCACCATTTACTCCGGCGACAACCTCAACGCCGACGACGAAAAAGGCTTAAAAGGGGAGTGCGATTTTATACTGGCAAAGGACGTGCATTCCTTTTCGATTAGCTACCCCATTCTCCAAATGGTCGAAGCCAAGCGCAATGATGTGGAGTTGGGCGTGCCGCAATGCGCCGCGCAGATGGTCGGCGCACGGGTCTTTAACGAGAAGAAAGGCGTGCGGCTGGAAAAGATTTACGGCTGCGTCACAACCGGCGACGAGTGGCTGTTTATGAAACTGGAAGAACACCTGACCATTGACACGCGCAAGTATTACTTAGTCGAAATCAGGGAATTACTCGCCATTTTCCAGAATATCATTGACTACTACAAACAGGCTATCTAAGCCTTATATTTGGGAGTAACGCTAATTCGTATGATGCAAACAACTTACACGAAAGCGCGCGCCAACTTCGCCGCCCTTTGCCGCCATGCGACGGATGAGCGCGAACCTGTCATTATCAACCGGCGCGGCGCGGAGGATGTCATTCTTATCTCTGCGGACGAACTGGCCGGATTGCTGGAAACCGCGCATCTTTTACGTTCGCCCAAGAATGCCCAACGCTTATTCGACGCCATTTACCGCGCGAAAAATAGCACCGAATTACTACTAAACCGGCTGAATGTGTTACAAATAAAAGCATGATGGAATCGGCGGTAGCACAACAAATTCTGCGCGATGTGCGCGAAGCGGGCGTGGTGGGCGCGGGCGGCGCGGGTTTCCCGACGTATAAAAAGCTGGCGGTGGCGGTGGAATACATCATCGCCAACGGCGCGGAGTGTGAGCCACTGTTGCAGAAAGACCGCGAGACGATGCGGCAGGACACGGCGGCTTTTCTGCGCGGTTTGGCGATTATGCGCGAAATCACGGGCGCGCGGAAGGTGATTATCGCCGTCAAACGCAAAAACGAGGACGTGACCGACGAGATGCAAGCCGAGGCCGAGGCCAATGGCTTTGAAACCTTCGTCTATGAGGACGTTTATCCGGCGGGCGACGAATACATTTTAGTTTACGAGATTTCGGGGCGGCAGATTCCGCCGGGCGGTCTGCCTTTGGACGTAGGCTGCGTGGTGGACAATGTGGAAACCATCGTCAATATCTCTAACGCAGTCAACGGCCAACCCGTAGTTGACAAATATCTTACGGTTTGCGGCGCGGTGGAGCATCCGGTCACAACCGTTGTCCCCGTCGGCACGAGCATCGCGGATTGCATCGCTCTGGCGGGCGGCGCGACGGTGGACGAATTTACGGTCTTGACCGGCGGTTTGATGATGGGCGGTTCAACGACCAACACCGCCGACCCCGTGACGAAAACGATGGGCGGCGTGATTGTTTTGCCCAACGACCATTACCTGATTCGCCGCAAGACGCAATCGAAAGCCACTTACACGCGCATCGGGCACGGGCAGTGCGACCAATGTTCGCTCTGCACCGAGCTTTGCCCGCGTTACATTCTGGGTTATCCGATTGAGCCGCACCGCGTTATGCGTAGTTTGCAAATGACCGGCGAAGCAAAGGCGCGCACCAGTTTGTGGGCGCAGCATTGTTGCGAGTGCAACGTCTGTTCCTACATCGCCTGTCCCGAACAGCTTGACCCGAAAAGCATCTGCGTGGACGCCAAATCGTTGCTGCGGGAAAACGGTTTGTCACGCACCGAACATGAATTGGAAACACTGTTTCGCGCCCCGCATCCGGCGCGCAAAGGCCGCGAGATACCCATCACCACGCTCTTAACGCGGCTGGGCCTCAAGCCCTACGACCGCAAGGCCCTGTTTGAGCGTTTCGACTGGCAACCGCGCCACGTCACCATCCTGCTCAACGCGCACATGGGACAACCCGCGTCGGCAACCGTGCGCGTGGGCGACACGGTAAAACGCGGCGACGTAATCGGCACCGTGCCGGAAGAAAAACTCGGCTGCCCCGTCCACGCCAGCATCAACGGGCGCGTCACGGCGGTCAACGAAATGAGCGTGGAAATTACAGCTTAATCTGGGTTCGCAGTCATCTTGACTGCAACGGCCCTAAATTGGCAGGTACTTTCAAGAAACGCGAGGCGTTCATATCTTTGTAAGTTGCGTTAACGCACAACGTCCGCGCCTGGTGGCACGGACAGCACGCAAGATGCGTGCGAACCCGGAGTGAGGAAAAATATGGTAGAAGGCAACGCCATTGGCATGGTTGAAACGTCGAGCATCGCCAAAGGCTTCGAGATAGCGGACACGATTCTCAAGACGGCGGAAGTTACGATTGTCGTCAACCGCACGATTTGTCCCGGCAAATATATGGTCGTCATCGGCGGCTATGTGGATGCCGTGAGCGAGAGCATCGCGGCGGGCGTGCGCGTCGGGGCGCATACGGTGGTGGATAGCTTTATCATCCCCAACGTGCATCCGTCGGTCTTTCCCGCGATTAGCGGCGTGACGCATCTGCCGGATTTGGAAGCGTTGGGCGTGATTGAATCGTTCAGCGTGGCCTCCATCATCGAGGCTTCGGACGCCGCAGTCAAAGCCGCCAACGTCCAACTCATCACGATTCACCTGGCCATGGCAATCGGCGGCAAAGGCTGGGTTTCCATGACGGGCAACGTCGCCGCCGTGCAAGCCGCCGTCGCCGCCGGGGCCGCCATCATCGAGAAAAAAGGCTTACTCGTCGAGAAAGTGGTCATCCCGCGCCCGCGCCCCGAAATCGTCAGCGAATTTATCTAGTGCTTAGTCAAGGTTAAGTTGACGGGTAAGTCAAACCTTGACTGAACACTGGTGCGGTTTTTGGTTTTTAGAAATTTACTAAAAACTAAAAATCGATTTCTAAAAACTATACAAAAAGCCCGTTATCTGCAAACGGGTCATTCTGGAGTAATTTGATAACGACGTTAACAATAAGTAACTCAAGTTACGCGACAAGCGTTGTTTTTAGCCGTTGAAGACGGCGGCATCATAAAGCCCCGTGCGTAAGCGCGGGGTGAGACGCAAGAGAGGCTTGTAGCCCGCGAAGGCGGGCGGCATCCCCAGGATAACCAACGGCTGTCGCTATCTTCGATAGCTTTGAAGTTTGTTTGCCAGCTTTCCCCGCGCTCACGCACGGGGCTTTATGATGCCGCCCGCATTCGCGGGCTGAAAACCGGCAGCGCGTCATTATGAGTTACTCTTTTCCAATGTCGTTATCAAAATCAATTAAAATCAATATGCCAAAAGACATCTTCCCGACAAAGTTTTTGTCACTCACTATGTTATTCGCGCTGGTCTTTCTAGCAACAATAACCCCTGTATTTGCCTTAGATGGCAAAATCACTGAAACCCAACCAACTAATGGTAATCTCTGGCAAGAGGTTGCTGAAAGTAACCTGCCGGTCAGCGGCAGACGTTCGCTGTTCCCCGAACAATCGCGCGTTTTTCGTTTAGACCGTAATCTCTTGCAGACCGCGCTCAAGGAATTGCCGCTCGAATGGACGGCGGCGGCGCGTGAGAAA
>JAYVJN010000485.1:0-2961 GCA_043769325.1 Acidobacteriota bacterium | reverse complement strand
TTGTCTTTAACCGGCGCGTCAATGTCCACCGCGCCGCGCACCGACGGCCCGACGACGATTTTATCCATGTAAATGTCGGGCGCATTGAGCAGCCCGCCGCGTTCCGCCGCCGCCAGCACCGCGATGGAATTGTTCGCGCCCACCGCGCACAGGTTCGTGCCTTCCAATGGGTCAACCGCAATATCCACTTCGGGATAGCGCGATTGGCGTTCGGGTTCGGCTTTATAACCCGCGCCGACTTCTTCGCCAATATAGAGCATCGGGGCCTCGTCGCGTTCGCCCTCGCCGATGACAATACGCCCGCGCATCGGCACGGTGTCCATCACTTGGCGCATGGCTTCGACGGCAACGTGGTCGGAATACTTGCGCTTGCCTTGCCCCATCGTGCGCGCCGCTTCAATCGCCGCCGCTTCGCAAACCCGTAAAAAATCCAAAGATAAGTCCCGCTCAGTTTTAAGCCCTTGCGCCATTTATTGATTGCTCCTGTTGCCAACGGGCTATGGCCCGAAAATTGTTAAAGCTGAACCATAGTAACAAAGACAGCCGGTAATGGGTAGAGAAATGATAAGTTTCGGCGAGAATTAAAGAGACAGCCCCTTAAAACGCATTGCGTCTTTACGCCGCCGTCACGCTTGTTTATACTGACCCGGCGGTTTGCGCCGAGGATTGATTTATGGCTGAAAAAAAAGTTACCCCTGCCGAGGATTCCGAAAAGACAATTCGTTGCCGTTATTGCGGTCAGCGTAACAAGTTGAAAGCGAAAAAGGACGCCAAATGCGGGCGTTGCTTATTGACGCTTTCAGAGACGCCGCATAAAAAATTTGCCGCGCTCAACAAACACGACTACGTGCACCCTTCGGACAGCCGCGCGTTGGCGGCGCTGCGGATGATTCCGGGCATTGACACGGCCTTGAAGAAGTTGCTGGAAGTTGTGGGCGAGGCGCAACTGCGCGTGGTCTTGATGGCAAGCGCGGTCAAGGTTACGCCCAAACAAGCGCCGGATTTATTCGCCAAGCTGCAAGTGGCTTGCACGACCCTGGGCGTGGATATGCCGGATATGTATTTGCAGCAATCGCCGGTGGTTAACGCCTTTACTTACGGCTCGGAAAAGCCGGTTATCGTGCTGCACACCTCTCTGCTTGAACGGCTTAACGACGAGGAAGTGCTGGCGGTTATCGCCCACGAAGTCGGCCACATTCACGCGCAGCACAGCCTTTACCTGACGGCGGCGGTCATTCTCGAAGCTCTCGCAAACGTGGCCCTCGGCATTTCACCCATCGCCGCTTTGGTCAAACAATTGCTGTCGTTGACCATGCGCGGGGCTTTATTGTCGTGGCAGCGTTGCGCCGAGTTGTCGTGCGACCGCGCCGCCTTGTTGGTCACGCAAGACCCTGATGTCGTCGGGCGCACCATGATGAAACTGAGCGGCGGCGGGCTTTACCACAAGCTCGATTACGACGAGTTCCTCGCGCAAGCCCGTGAATTTCAAGCTATTTACGACGATAGCGCGTTAGACCGTTTCTGGGCCGACATCATCAACGCGGGCCGCACGCATCCGTTCCCCATCTGGCGCGTCTCGGAGATACTCAAATGGGTTGAGGAAGGCGAATACCAAAGCCTGATGGATGACGAGGCGAAGAAAGCCGCCGCTTCTTAGTAGGGGAGTAGGGAGTAGAGAAGTGGGGAGTGGGGGAGTAGGGAGTGGGGGAGAAACGCGCCGCGTGATTTAGGGGCGTGCTTCATGGCCTTCACACAAGTTTTGCGTGGCGCGAAGCGTGCGGCTGCGCCGCTTGATGTGCGGCGATGGCTCTGCCTCGCCGGAGACATAACCCCTTATTTCTTTAGAGGCTACGCCTCTGTCGCGGCGGCATAGCCGCAAAATCAGGATAGGAGCAGTCCGAAAAGGCATAGCCTTTCCGCATCGGGCGGCGCAGCCGCAGAAAATACAAGTCTTACGATTTAGTAGCGGCTAATGGCTTGCTCCCGAAAGCTAATTACAGATGTCAACCAGTGCAGCCAAAACTAAACCGGCGACGAGCACGCCGCCCTTCGCGCCGCCTACGGAAGCCGTGAAAACGCCGCCGCCGGTTGCGGCGTTAGCCGCGCCAATCGTTGCGCCCGCTACGAACTCGTTATCACGCAATAATTTAGTGTGGTTGGTCGGCGGCATTGTGCTGTTGGAAGCGTTCTTGTTAGCGGCGTTATCGTTTGGCTTGTTTCCGCGTTTGGAAAAGGGGCCGCTACTTTGGGCCGCGAGTTTATTTCCGTTGCTCGCGCTCTTTTTTTTGGGCTGGTTCATCGCGCGGCACGGCAACCGCACCTACGCCGAGGCGGAGGCGATTAGAGAAACATTCGTCACCCCGCTCACGGCTGCCGAACAGCACGCCAAAGTTGGTAAAGAACTCTCCGCGTTTGCCGACGAGGCCATCGCCAGCACAGGCTATCAACCCGACGAAGCCACGCTGCAAGAGATGTGCACGACCTATCTGGTGGCCGGTGATTTGGCTCTGCGCCAATTGGGGCTGGAATATCCCGACGGCTTGCGGCGGCACGTCGCCATTGCCGACACGCCCTTTGACGGTGTGGTAACGGAAGCGGAACGGCTCTTTGCGATTGAAGTTAAACTCTTGCCCACGGGCGACTTACGCCAAGAAATCCTCAACTCCGTGTTGGAACGTGCCGAACAGACGGCCCGCCGTTTAACCCGCACCGCGCCGCAGAAAAAGTTTATGCTGCTCTTGCTGCTTGTCGTTGCCGCAACTGCGGAGGAACGCGAACACTTGCGCGAAAACATGATTAGACGCCTGAGCGCGGCGACGATTGACGTGGATTTGGTGATTTACGACTACAACGAATTGCACCGCAATTTAGCGCGGGAACTCGCATTTTAACAAGGCTGCGACACGCGAGACTTCCGTGCGCGTTTCTGCCTTATCGGGCGGCGCATCACAGGCAGAAACG
>JAYVJN010000484.1:0-3531 GCA_043769325.1 Acidobacteriota bacterium | reverse complement strand
GCGATTGCCAACACTTGCGCCCACATCTTAATTTTCCCTGACAATTTAGCCGCGATTACCACGCCTTCGTCGGCGGCGATGGCCCGCAAGCCGGTCACGGCAAACTCCCGTCCGATGATGATGACCGTCGCCCAGGCGGGGGCCAAATGGTTTTCTACCAATGCAACCAAAGCGGCTGAAATCAATAGTTTATCTGCTAAAGGGTCGAGTAGTTTCCCAAGTTTTGAAACTTGATTGCGCGAACGCGCCAGGTGTCCGTCAAGAAAGTCAGTAAACGAGGCGAAGAGAAACAACGCCAGGCCCGCGATATGGCGCGGCACGCCCAACCAATGCTCCGACAAAGGCGTCAACAGCACCGTCACCAACACCGGCACGAGAAATATCCGCAATAATGTCAGTGTGTTAGGTAAATTCACCCGCTACCGCCCTTCCCTTTGCTTACTTTTTCGAGTGTAGGCGTCGCGTCGGGCCGTGTCAAGAAATTTGCGCGAGCCGGTGGAAAATGCTACAAGTGCGCCTTTGCCATGCGTTTTCGCCTTTTACAAATGTTGCTGTGCGTGTGCGTTTTGCTTGGTTTCGTCGCTTTGCTGGAACTGTCTGAACGCTCCTCAACTTACTTTGACCTCACGCCTTACGCAGACACGGAAACCGTGCGTTACCGCGCCGGCGCGACGATTCGTTGGGGCCGCGAAGGTTACGGCGTCACCCACATCGGGCCGCACGGAATGATTGCCGCCAAGCCTTTGGGCGACGGGCCGCGCGTCCTTTTTTTGGGCGACTCTTACACCGAAGCCTTGCAGGTTGACGACGCAGAGAAGTTTACCGAAGCCTGTCAAAGCCTATACAACCAACAGTTTCCGCAACAGCCAAGCACTACGCTCAACTTCGCCGTCTCGGGCCAGGGCGCGGCGCAACACGCGGCGGATTTGCCAGGTTTGGCGCGTGTTTACCGCCCGCGCATCGTGGTCGCGCAGTTATCGGTTTATGATTTCTGGCCCGCCGACGCCAAGCGCAAAATCCCTACCCAGCCAGCTTTTCTGACGGAGCAAAACGGCGCGTTGGCGATTGGGCGCAAATCATTTAACGCGCCGGCAAATTGGCGTCAACAACTCATGCGCGGGCGTCTGTTTTCCACTTACGCCCGCGCTAGTTGGCGGCTGCAAAACCTTTTACGCCCGCAAGCTGAGAGCGGGAGTGAGGCCGCGCCGGATGCCGCAACATCAACCAAAGACGAGGCTTATTTCGCCGAATACCGCGCCATAACAGAGTTTTTGCTCAAGCAGTTGGCACAAACAGCGCAAGCGTCAGGCGCGCAACTGACGGTTTTATACACGCCGAAAACGCCCTTGCTGCAAAACGGGCGCATCATTCGTGACGAAGCTGAATTTGGCGCGCAGCACACCCGCGAACGCGAGATTTTATTCGCTGCGTGCCGTGAATTGGGCTTGCCGGTCTGGAATCCGACGGCGCGGCTTATCAAATACTACGACGAAACCGGCCAATTCCCTGTCGGTTTCGCCAACACTCAACCCGGTTACGGTCATTTGAACCCCGCCGGACACCGTATCGTCGCCGAATTACTGAGCGAAAACTTGCGCCAACTACTGACCAACGGCCACTGACCACTGTTTCATGCTTTTTACGAGCGTCACATTTTTCGCCTTTTTCGGTGTGGTTTTGCTGGGCCTGGCGTTGCTGCGCCAAACGCGGCACAAACATTATTGGCTGTTGGCGGCGAGTTATATCTTTTACGCCTGGTGGGATTGGCGATTTTTGGCGTTGATGCTCTTTTCCACCGCGTCGGCTTACGCGACGGGCCGGGCGTTAACGCTTTACGACAAGACGGACAAACGGCGGGCGCGGCTTTTATTTGCCAGTATCGCGCTGGATTTGGCGGTTCTGGGTTACTTCAAGTACACGAATTTCTTGCTGGATTCGCTCGCACCCGTGTTTCACGCGCTGGGTTGGCACACCGGAACACTGGCTATCATCTTGCCCATCGGAATTTCGTTCTTCACCTTCGAGGCTATCAGTTACAAGGTTGACGTAAATCGCGGCACAACAAAAGCCGAACCCGACTGGCTGAAAATCGCCCTGTTTCTGGCTTTTTTCCCGCGCCTGGTGGCCGGCCCAATAATGCGGGCGCGGTTTTTTCTGCCGCAATTGGAGCGCGAGTTAAACTTAAAGCGTGAGAATTTCTTCTACGGCAGCCAACAATTTCTGACTGGCATGGTCAAGAAAATTTTGCTGGCAGACAGAATGGCCTTGTTTGTTGACCCCGTTTTTGCGCACCCGGAAATTTACAGCGCGGCGACGCTCTGGCTGGCGGTAATTGCTTACGCGATACAGATTTACTGCGATTTTTCGGGTTACAGCGACATGGCTCTAGGGTTGGCGCGGATGATGGGTTTGGAACTTCCCGAAAACTTCAACCTGCCTTATACAGCAACGAGTCTGCGCGAGTTTTGGCGACGCTGGCACATTTCGCTTTCAACCTGGCTGACGGATTACATCTATTTCGCGCTCGGCGGGCTGCGCAAAAGCCGCTTCAATCTTTACCGCAATTTGTTGATAACCATGCTCTTGGGCGGTTTATGGCACGGCGCAAGTTGGAACTTTGTAACGTGGGGCGGTCTGTTGGGCTTGGCTTTGTGCGCCGAACACGCTGCGCCGGTCATCGGGCGTAAATGGACGGGCTGGCGTTGGTGGGCGTGGGAAATCTTCCATTGGACGCGCACCATCTTCATCGTCCTCCTCGCGTGGGTTTTCTTCCGCGCCGCCACCTTTGCCATCGCCTTTACATATCTGCGCAAGATGTTCGGAGCCATGCGCGGCGGTGTGGAATGGTTTTACCCGCCTCTGTTTATGTCCTTGCCGTTGTTGGTGTTGGCCCACGCAGTCGGGCGCTATTACGAGAAACAGCGCGCGCCTTTCGCCTTCGCGTCCGGCACGATTTACCTGCCCGCGCTCTATTTAGCCGCTATTCTCGCCCTGCTGCTGCTTGCGCCCGGCGTTTCGTCGCCCTTTATTTACTTTCAGTTTTAATGTGAGTCTCACGATTGGAGCGCGGATAGCCTTATCCGCATGAGCGCAAGGCGCGAAAAAATGTAGCGGCAGCGGCGCGTTCCGCGAAACAAACCTGGTTACACAAGCGGCGTTACTCGCCTCACGGCTCGTTGCGGACAAGGCTGTCCGCGCTCCAATCGTAACGCGCTCTGTCTCTGCTGCATCTCAACTCCTGATTCGCATTTCTAATACCAATTCTAGTACGGATGTTGCCTCAAGCCTACACACTGCCAACCGATTAAGCAGGTGCGAAAAAATTTTCCGGCATAATGCGGAAGCCCGTACTTAGTCAAGGGCGCGAAGGGCACACTTACTTCGTGCGTGTTTCCGCATTATGCCCCAAAACATAGTCTTACCTGCTTATTACTGTGTATTTGCCAGAATTACGGCGTAGAGTTTGAGTATGAAAGCCGCCAAACTCAGAGTTATACCCCAGGCGAGAGGCCAGAATTGGCGCGTGGCGAT
>JAYVJN010000483.1:0-2537 GCA_043769325.1 Acidobacteriota bacterium | reverse complement strand
CGGTCTCTGACCGCCGCCGCTGCCACGAGTACCGGCGGTCAGAGACCGCCTCTTAACGGGTAAGGTTATTTAAAACTTATTCCTGTGGTAAATTCTTTTTCTTGAAGTGTATAACTTCATGCGGTGTGGCGTTAAAGTTTCCTGAACAAATTGCGGGCGCGGCTTTGGCAAACTTGCGCTTTTCTGTATAATGCGCCCCGTCCGCGCATATTAAATGTGACGCGGCCTCGCTGTCGGAGGTTTTCTCCGGCTCCGCGTAAGAATTATTTTTGGAGGAATAGAAATGGGACTTTTTGATATGATGTTCGGCAGTAAAGCCGATGCCGCCGCCGGCGAACCGAACGCCAATGCGCGTTTTAATGAACTCAAAGGCAAATACAACACCCTTTTGGGCGTGATTGAGCAACAAGGTATCCAAGTGCATAACCTGCACGTTGAGAACAACCAACTCTACATCAAGGGTTCGGCCCCTTCGGATGACGCCAAGAACGCCGCGTTTGACCAACTGAAATTGGTGGACGCCAGCTTTAGCGACATCGTGATGGATTTGGACGTGGCTGAAATGGCGCACGGCGCGTTTGACGAATACACCGTGCAAAGCGGCGACACGCTCTCGAAAATTGCGCGTAACGCTTACGGCAGTTCCGGCGAGTACATGAAAATCTTCTACGCCAACCAAGACCAACTCAGCAGCCCCGACCGCATCAACGTCGGCCAAGTGCTGAAACTACCCAAATAAACCTGGGCTGGCAAATTCATTAAAACGCGCGACGGCTTCCATACCGTCGCGCGTTTTGCTTTGGCCCACAAGCGGAAAAAAAGTATTCCGGCGTTAGAGTTACACCTTGAGGCGTGAAGGCGCAACGCGCCAGTGAGGGAGTGAGGGAGTGAGGGAGTAACGCGCCCCTACTGACTACTGACTACTGACTACTCGGCGCGTTGCGCCTTGTAAAACTCACGCCTCAAGGCGTAACTCTAACTTTTTCTAAACTGCTCATTTCCGCAAGCGCGCCATGCGCCACGCGCCATTTACAATTTACCGTTACCTGCTTAGAATGTGTTTATGGCAACTGTATTCAATCCGACGTTAAAAGAAATCGCTTTGGCGGCAGTCAACCAAAAGGTCATTTTGCAAGGCGTAAGCTGGAACTTTTATGAGCAGGTGTTAGCTGAATACGCTCACTCCAACGCGCTGCATTTTGCTTACGATAACGGAACTCTGGAGGTGAAAGTGCCACTTTGGGAACATGAAAGACCTATTCGTATTTTGCAAGATATAGTTGCAAATGTCTGTTTTGAGTGGGGCTTAGAGTTTGTCAATGCTGGTTCGACAACATTTCGCAAACGCGCTAAGGCTAAGGGCTGCGAACCGGACACGGCTTTTTATATTCAGCGCGAAGCGGAAGTGCGCCGCTTGCCCAAACTGGATTTGCGCCACGACCCGCCCCCGGATTTGGTTATAGAAGTGGATGTCACCAGCCCTTCTTTGAACAAGTTGCCCATTTACGCGGCGTTGGGCGTGCCGGAAATCTGGCTTTATCGGGGCCAGGGCGTAACTTTTCACCGTCTTGCCGGCAACGCCTACGAGGAAATCACCCACAGCCTGGCCCTGCCCGCGTTGGACGGCAAAACCGCGACGGAGTTTCTGCGCCTGGGTTTATCTGAAAGTTCTTCGGCCTGGTTTCGCCAGGTACGGGCCTGGGCCGTTGCTCACCGCATTTAGCCATTAGAGTTTCTTAGTAACAGAGCAAAAATAAAGCAACCCACAATCAGGGCTTTCCTATAAAATAAATTCACAGGGATAAAGCGGATAAAAGGGATGTAAAACGAGCGGAAAATAACAAATTGCTATCCTTTTCATCTTTTTAATCTCTGTGAATCTATTTTTCTGAGGCCCTAACGGGTCATTTTCTGCCAAACTAATTTTTATAAGAAAGTCCTGAACCCACAATAGACATTATGTGAAATAACGGCATTATTCCTAATAATGCCTAATATTTGCCACAGAGAACACAGAGGTCTCAGAGAGTAGCTAAGGCTCTTGTTTTCCGTCTTTTACTCTGTGTTCTCGGTGTCCTCTGTGGCTAAAAAACTCGCTTTATTTACTTATTTGACTAGCCAGCGTTCTGAGTTCAAACTTTAGTTTGTGTTTTGCGTAACGTAAAGCGCAAACTAAAGTGTTTACTCAGAACTTAGTCGTTTTGCGCGAATCAGTTACCAGGTAACTGAAACCGGCTTTTTTGCGCGCGTAACTTCCGCACCCGTTTCTGTCCAAACACGCAAGACTTGCGTGCGCGTTTCCGCCCTATTCGGTTTTCCCGTTGATGCCCAGATAAGTGTAGGCATCGAAGCGTGATTCGTAGAAATCAAGCAACTCCGCCGCGTCGGCTTCAGTCAATTCATTGCGTTTGATGCGTTGGGCGACCAGGCGGCGAAAACCATCGTGAAGCATACTGCGGTCGTAACGCGCGCGCTCTACCGCTTCGCCGATTGATGTCCCTTTAATGACTTTCTTGATGAGATAGCCGTCCTGATCA
>JAYVJN010000482.1:0-10440 GCA_043769325.1 Acidobacteriota bacterium | reverse complement strand
CCGATGGCAACCGGCCCGGCGGGAAACACGCCACTATCCCTTGTCAACTGTCACTTGTCCACTGGTTTAGCGAAAAATAGTGGACAAGTGACAGTTGACAGAGGACAGTTACGCGCTCCGCGTGGCGCGGGTCAAGGGTTTTGCGGTTTCAACCCTTGATTCGCATTACTAATATGGCAACCATTCCAACACCTGAACTTTACCGTTTAATCGGCGCGGCGCAAGCGCGTGGCGAGCGCGTGGTGGTGGCTACGGTGGCGCAGACACGCGGTTCTACGCCGCAGCAACGCGGGGCCAAAATGCTCTTTTTCGCCAACGGCGAGGTAGCGGGAACAGTGGGCGGCGGCTGCATTGAAGCCGAAGTCTGGGCCGAAGCCCGCGCCGTTATGCGCTCCGGCGCGCCGCAACTTTACCACTTCAAACTTACCGCCGACGAAGCCAGCGAGGAAGGCATGGTTTGCGGCGGCACGATGGATATTTTTCTTGATGTTTGGAATCCGGCGTTAGAGTTACGCCTTGAGGCGTGAAGGGCGGCGTCAAACTCACGCCTCAAGGCGTAACTCTAACCCTTTATTATCCGGCATAACTTTACTCACCTGCTTACATATTGGCAGCGCAAACATTTTAGGCTAAAATGCAAATACTTGAGGTGAAAAGAAATGTTAGCCGAACCAGAAGAAATTACCGATGAAGCAACCGGAGAGGAAGAAATGCCGTCTTTCAATCACAGCGTTACTTGTAACCGCTTACTGAAACAACTCTTTGCTGATGACAAGATTGAAGCGTTGCCTGAACTTACCTTAAACATCAACCGGGGCATCACGCCCGACATCAGTGTTTATCTGAAAGAAAACGTCACGCCCAACTTCTTGAAAGATTACACAAAATACCCGGAGATGCCGCTTCTTGCCATTGAGGTTATCTCTGCCAGCCAAAACATTCAGGACTTGCTTGAGAAATCCGAAATGCTCGTCGCCAACGGCGTCAAAGCTGTCTGGACGATTGAGCCTTTCACCAACACGATTTTTGTCACTACCCAAGACGGCATCAAAAAGTTCACCAGCCAAACCATCGAAAGCGAAGGCATCAAGGTAGATTTCCAGAAGATTTTCGCTTAACACCTGAAAGTAACAAAATGAGTACACCACAACCAGGCGCGCACCAATCCGAAGCGGTGCGCAAACACAAAGAGTTTTTATTTCCGGCGGTTGCCACTTATTATCAGGAACCGTTGGCCTTGACGCACGGCGAGGGCGCGTATGTTTATGACGACACGGGCAAGCGTTACCTGGACTGTTTCGGCGGCGTGTTGACCGTCAGTTTGGGCCACGCGCATCCGCGTGTGACGCAAGCAATCGTTGACCAGGTGCAGAAAATCTCGCACACCTCCGCGCTCTACGCCAACGAAAACCAGTCCAATCTGGCCGAAAAATTGGCGCAGATTTCGCCGGGCCGTTTGAAGAAATCTTTCTTCACCAGCACCGGCACGGAGGCCGACGACACCGCCATCCACGCCGCCAAAATCGCTACGGGCCGCCAGGAAATCATCGTCTTGCGCCACAGTTATAGCGGGCGTTCGGCCACCGCGCTCTCGACTATCGGGCATCACACCTGGAAGCCGTTGCCGTCGCAGGTCGCGGGCATCTCGCACGCCGTCGCGCCCTATTGCTACCGTTGTCCGTTCAAACTTACTTACCCCTCGTGCGAACTGGCCTGCGCCGACGACATCGAAAACATCATCGAAACCACTACGACGGGCGAAATCGCGGCCTTTATGGCCGAACCGATTTTGGGCGTGGGCGGATTTATCGTGCCGCCGCCAGGTTACTTTGAACGCGCCTACGAAATCGCCCGTAAACACGGCGGTTTGTGTATTTCTGACGAAGTGCAGACCGGCTGGGGCCGCACCGGTGACAAGTGGTTCGGCATCGAACAATGGAACGTCGAACCCGACATTATGACCTCGGCCAAAGGCTTGGGTAACGGCGCGCCCATCGGCTGGACTATCGCCACGCCCGAAGTCGCGGATAAATTTCCGGGCCTGACTTTCGCCACGTTCGGTGGCAATCCGGTCTCTACCGCCGCCGCGCTTGCCGTCGTGCAAACCATCGAAGAAGAGGACTTACGGACAAACGCGGCAGTCGTAGGAGCGTACCTGCGCGAGAAATTTGACGCGCTCAAAGAAAAATACGCCATCATCGGCGACGTGCGCGGCATGGGACTCATGCAAGGGCTTGAATTGGTTACAGACCGCCAGACCAAACAACCCAACCCGACGGCCCTGCTCAAAGTTTTCGAGGAAACCAAGCGGCGCGGCGTCCTCATCGGCAAAGGCGGCTTGTACGGCAACGTGATACGAACGGGCATGATGCTCAATTCGACCAAAGACCATGTTGACGAACTGGCCGAGACATTGAACGCGGCGTTTGCGACCGTGTGATTTATGGATAACATTTTTTCATTGGAAGGCGTTCTGTTTGAGTGGGATGAGGAAAAATATGCGGTTAATTTGTGGAAACATAACGTAACATTTGAAACCGCCGCCGAAGTTTTCTTTGACCCTGAGCACCAATTCGGCGATGCTTCGGTTGAAGAAGAATTTCGAGAATATATTATCGGATTTAGTTTTCGCCTCAATCTACTTTATATTGTTTTTGTTGAACGAAGCGATAAAATCAGAATAATTTCGGCGCGACAGGCAACGAAAGAAGAGGAAAAACTTTATGACAGAAGGAAATAAAACATTGACAACGCCTGAAGGTTACACCATTACTTTTCGTGAACGCGAATCGGTTGAAATCAATTTGAATATATCAAAAGATACGATGGAACTTTTGGAAGAAATTGCCAAGAAAAGAGATTTATCGGTTATTTCGATTATCAAATTCTTTATTTCAACAGGCTTACGAGAATTAGAGCCTGAACTGGCGACAGAACTTGCCATTAAAAGATTTAGGTCAAGAAAAGTCGTTGCGGAAACTTTGGAAGTTGATTTAGCGGCATAAACCGCCGGCAAAGGCGGCGTGGGCAATGTGATACGAACGGGCATGATGCTCAATTCCAGCAAAGACCAGGTTGACGAATTGGCCGAGACATTAGACGCGGCTTTGCCCCTGTGTAAGACTCGCGGCGCACGGATGAAATATCTGTTTTGCGTTGTAATATGTTGTCTATGTTTGGTTTGCGCCGCTTTCGCGCAGACTGCCGTTACTTTGCCGACGCCCGTTACGAGTAGGCCGGAGGTGCGGCAAAAGACCTTTGAAGCGGTCTGGCAGACCATCAAGGATAAGTATTTCGACCCGCAACTCAACGGCGTAGATTGGGCCGCCGTGCGTGTCCGTTACGAACCTCTGGCGCAAGCGGCCAAAGACGACCAGGAACTGGTGTCGCTACTCAACCGGATGCTTGGCGAATTGCGCCAGTCGCATTCTGCGGTGATAGCAAACCTGGGGGCATACATCGCCCGTAACCAGGCTGCAACAGGCGGTTTGGGCTTGCAAACGCGCTATTTGGCGGGGCAAGCCGTAGTGACTAAAGTAACGCCCGCTAGTCCGGCGGCGCGGGCCGGTTGGCAGTCCGGCTTTGTCATTAAAAGCATTAACGGGGAAACGGTTGAGCAATTAACCGCCGCCAAACAAAAAACGGCGCCACCCGGCGGCGCGGTTTATGCTATTGAAGTTGCGCTTGGGCGCGCGCTGACAGGCAAGTCCGGCGAGACGGTGCGGCTGGAATATCTGGACGCCAAGAACAAACGGCGCGAAGTCACGCTAACCCTCGCGCCGCGTCCGGGGGAACTCTTCGACGTGCTGGGAGGCGTCAAACTCTACGCTGAATTTGAATCAACACGGCTGCCCGGCGGGTTTGGCTATCTTCGCCTGAGCAATTTCTGGGGCGGCCTAAGCGAACGTCTGCGCGAAGCCATGCGCGGGATGAAAGACGCGCCGGGCCTGATTATTGACGTGCGGGGCAATAGCGGCGGCGATTCCGACGTGGCTCATCTGTTAATGGGTTCACTGCTGGAACAAACGATTATTCCCTATCAAACCCTGCAACGCGACGGCCTCAAGCTACGCCCGGAAGATACGGTGACGCCTGATAAAGAACCTTACACCGGCCCCTTGATCGTGCTGCAAGATGGTTTGAGTGCTTCCGCCAGCGAAGTGTTTGCGGGAGCATTGCAAGATTTACGGCGGGCGGTTGTTGTCGGTTCGCGTAGCTCCGGCCAGGTTTTAGGCTCTACTTTCAGTTTTTTACCTAATGGCGGCCTTCTTGTTTACCCCATTAGCCAGCCCGTCACGCTTAACGGCGTAATTCTTGAAGGGCGCGGCGTTAAACCCGATGTTGAGGTTAATCTTACGCGCTCCTTGCTGCTCAAGAAAACAGACCCGCAACTGGCGGCGGCCCTGGCGGTGTTGCAAAAGATGAAGCCTAAGCGATGAAGCCAGCAGGCAGCAGGCAGTAGGCAGCAGGCAGTAGAAAAAGACAGATGTTGCTACTGGCGAAGCGCGAAGGTCGCGTCATTGGCGCAGACAGGACGGCGGCGGCGGTTCGCGCCTGTGTTAGCGCAACGCGGCTTCTTACTGCCTGCTGCTGGCTGCCTGCTGCCGCGTTGCGGCCTTTTTGGCGGCTCCTCGCTTTTCCGCCCGTCTGTGATATGGCAGAAGAAATACGCATTTTAGTAGCAGATGACCACCCGATTGTTCGTAGCGGCTTGGTGCAGCTGCTGCGCGGGGTGGAAAATTTTTCCGTCGTCGGTGAGGCGGTGGACGGCGAGACGGCGTTGAACGGAATGCGGCAGTTAGTTCCTGATGTGGCAATTTTGGATGTGGATATGCCGCCGCCCGACGGTTTGGCGGTAGCCCGCGCCGCGATTGCAGCGAAACTGCCTGTGGCGATGATTTTTCTCACTATGTACCAGAATGAATCGCTCCTTCACACCGCCTTGCAACTTGGCGTGCAGGGTTATGTGTTGAAAAACAGCGCGATGGAAGACATCATCGAAGCCGTCCACGCCGTAGCCGCCGGCGACGAATTTGTCAGCCCCGCCATGACGAAATATTTGGTGCGCCGTAGCCGCCGCGCCGCCGTCCTCACCGAACAAGCCCCGGCGATTCAAGACTTGACTTTGACCGAACGTAAAGTGCTCAAACTGGTGAGCGAATACAAAACCAGTCAGGAAATCGCCGCCTTGCTCTGTGTCAGCGTCCGCACCGTTGACAATCACCGCACACACATCGCGGCTAAATTGAACTTGCGCGGCAAAAACGCCCTCTTGCGTTTCGCCCTGCAACACCTCAAAGAACTCGGCTGAAAACGCCGTCCTGTCTCACAACCCGCAAAATAAGCAATACTACTCATAACTTTGAGTAATAGACTCTATTCTCAAATCTCTTTGGTTAGACGAAAATGTAGCCTGTCTGCGCTGTTTTTAATTCAAAACCTGGTGGAAGCGATAGCCATGAAACTTCTTATCGTCGAAGACCACTCGGATATGCGACAGTTTATCAAAAGCCTCCTGGCCGATTTAGCCGACCAAATGGCTGAATGCGAGGATGGCTCTCTCGCGCTGGAAGCATACCGGAAATTGCGTCCCGATTGGGTTTTGATGGACTTGCAAATGGCGCAGATGGATGGCCTGACTGCCACCCGGCAGATTCTCGCGCATTACCCGGAAGCGCGTATCTGCATTGTTACCAAGCATCTGGACACGGCAACCCGCCGCGCCGCGCAGTTGGCCGGCGTAGCGGCATTCGTGTCCAAAGTGAATCTGATTGAACTCCGAGAGGTGGTAATAAGCGCGACGTGAAGGCGTCTCAACACAATAAGCTGGGGAAAAATCAACTCCGTCCGTGACAGGACGCGGCAAATTGAGGAAAGCGTTATGAAGAAACTAATAACCAACTACAAAAAACCAGGGTTGCTGGCGCTTGTGCTGGCGGTGCTGCTGGTCGGCGTCACGCAGTCGCAGGCCGCCCGCAATCTCTTGGGCTGGCCCCCTCAGGCGGCGGCGCAAAAAGAGCAGGGCGAAAACCGCGTTAAAGGCCGCGAGCAACGAAAGATTGAGTCGCCCGCACCATCCGGCGCAGCAGCGCCTAAAGCGAGCCAAGCCGAACTGCTGGCCGCCCGCGAACGCGCCCAACTCAATCGCGCTCCTAGCAGCCGCGTCAATATGGTGGACTTGCTCGCCGAATCTGAAATTATCGTGCATGGAGACATCATAAATGTGCGCGACCGCATGGGGCCGGGTTTACCGCATACTCAAGTTGATGTTCGCGTGCGCGAATCCATACGCGGCGAGGCCGGAGAGGTCTTTTCCTTTCGCCAGTTCGGGATGATAAACCCGCGCCGGATTAACAGTAAATACAAAATGCTGAACCTGACCCCGGCAGGCTGGGCGACCTATAAAGAGGGCGAAGAGGTTGTGCTTTTCCTCCATGCTGCCGCCTCTCTGACAGGTTTGCGCGCGCCGATTGGCTTAGAGCAGGGCAAGTTTGAGTTAAGCGCGGGAAACGCCGTCAATACAGCCCGAAACATCGGTCTCTTTGACAATATGGAACTGCCCGTGAACCAGCTAACCGCCGGCGAGAACACCATGTTGCTCAACCAGGAAGGGCCGGTGAATACAGTTGCTTTCCTTACCTTGCTGCGCCGCGCGGTAAACGAAAATTGGGTTGAAAGGGGGATGTTGCGCCATGTCCAAAAATAAGATTTTACTTTTTATTCTAGCTTGTGTCTGCCTGGCGGGGTTGCCTTTGGCGACTCAAGCCGGCGGCCCGTTAATGATGTTTGACACCACCAACCGCATACCTTTTCGTTATAAGCGACCACCGCAAGTGTATAGCGATTTGGGTGCTTTGGGTATCATTTCCAATGAACGCGCCGATAAACTCGTCGAAACTGCGGTTTATGAGTGGTCAAACGTGCCGACATCGTCTTTCCGCGCCGATTACGCGGGGGATTTTAGCTTAATCGGCTTACCGGATATTACCGCGACCAATGCAATGTTGGTTATCGGGGCCAACAACGGCGGGGGCATTCACGTTATTTACGATAACGATGGATTTATAATCCAAAACGTGCTCGGCGCGTCGCGCACCTCTACTTTGGGCGTTGCCACTCCGGAATTTGCCTTTGCCAATGGTGACGGGATACTGGAAAGCTGGGTGGTCATCAACGGCTTTGCCGTCAACGCCGCAGATTCTCAAGGGGTCAGATACGGTGGAGTTGTCACCCACGAGTTTGGACACTCCATCAACCTGGCGCATTCGCAGACCAATGGCAGCGTAATTTCCTTTGCGGAGGGGCCGGGGCCGGGCAATTGTTCGCCTTTGCCTTACTCAACAACTTCGTTCGTCAGCGACACCGAGACGATGTTTCCGTTTCTCAACGTAGGCACGACAATTGCCAGCAGCGGGGCGGCGATGGCGACAGTTGACCGCCTGGACGACCGCGCCGCCCTTTCGGATTTGTATCCGGGAGCAAACTGGCCGGCGGTGGCGGGGTCGGTTTCCGGCAAGTTAAGGCTCAATAATGGCGTCGAGGCGGGCAATTATAACGTCGTGGCCCGGAATATCAACAATCCGTTTGGCGACGCCAATTCAGCGCGGAGCGGCGATCGCACCCTGGGAGCAATTGGCCCCGACGGCAGTTTCCGCATTAACGGCCTGACCCCGGGCGCGCAATATGTCGTCTATATTGACGCCATATTTCGCGGTGGCTTTCCCGGCGGATTGCCCTTCATGGCCGGGCCGGAGGAGTTTTTCAACGGCCCCAATGAGGGCGGTAATGGCGAAACCGACCCGCCTTGCGCTTATACGCCACTGACCATGACGGCGGGCGTCAATCAGGATACAAGCATGACCTTTAACCGGATTCCGGGCGCGCCGCAATTCGACCAGATAGGCATAGGTTTGCTTGGCTCCGGCATCACCGACGATGGCAATACAGTGGTTGGCAACTCCATTAGCGGCCCTCCGAGTTTTCGCTGGACACCGGCTGGCATAGAAAATCTCGGTGGCACAGGCGGCTCGCAGACCACGATTTCCGGCGATGGTTCACTCATTACAGGCGGGTTTATTCCTGTGCCGTCACCTTCGCCGGCCCTTGAGTTTGCCAGCCGTTGGGTAAGCGGGACAACCTGGGAACCCTTGCCCGCCGCGCCTGGCAATGTCCCTTGCGCGCCAAGCGGCTCGACTAATTGGGGCACCAGCCGCAACGGGGCTTCGGGGCTTACTTACATCGGCGGTTGTACCGGGCCACGAGCGTTTTTCTGGAACCGGACGACCAACACAACCACCGTCATGGCGATTCCCAGTCCCATCACCGGCAATGCGCAAGCCCGCACAAACAATATGTCGGATGATGGCCGGACTTTGGCGGGATGGATTGTTTGCGCCGGTAACCCTATGTGCCGGGGCGGACGGCAAGGCGTAGCGTGGGATAGCGTCACCGGACAATTCTTTGACTTTTCTACCGCTTTCGGCGCGTCAGTGGGGGAGGCTTATAACGCCAACTCCGACGGTTCAGCCGTTGTGGGGCTTAATGCCGGCACGAATCGCCTGGCCTGGTTGTGGCGGCATGGCGAAGGCTTTACCCTTCTTCCGAACTTGCCTGTTCCGAGCGGCAACCCAAGCGGCTCTGCGCTGGATGTCAGCGATGACGGAAACGTCGTGGTAGGGGCCACCTCTGTCTCACTTACGAATTTCTTTGTGCCGAGCATCTGGACGCCGGAAACCGGCAACCTTAATCTCGACACTTTTGTCCAGGCGATGGGCACCGATTTGGCTCAATGGACAACATTGCGCTCACCATTGGCGCTAACGCCGGACGGCACGACGATGACCGGTTTAGGTAACGGGCCGCCCGGAACCAACTTCGGCGCTTACCGCCTGAAGATTTCCACCGCTATCGTCTGTTTCAACAGCAGCACCGGGCCGCGCACTTTGCGTGTCGGATTCCCGCAGCCGTTCCGCCAGTATATGGAGCACGGCGCGACGGTGGGCTTCTGCCCGACGACTTCCAACCTTGAGGAAGACCCCGGTTTCTTCACCTTGAAACAATAACTGAATAGCCCAGGGGCGGTTTTCTTCGAGTAAGATTTCCGCCTCTGGCCGTCCTTTCCACAACAGATTGCACATTACAGATGACCTGAGCTTGAGGGAGCGCGCCGATGACGCTTCACTCACCGTAACTTTTTGAGGAGAAATCAAATGAAGCCGAATTTTAGAAATTTATTGGCAATTATCCTGGTTGTCGGCGTAGTATTTTGGCTGGGCGTTTCCAGCCGGGCCTGGGGAGTAAAAGACGAGAAGCGGGAAGCAAATACCTCGCCCCAGACAACGCCGATAGTAGCGGGTAAGGCAGTCGGCTTTGGTGTTTCGCCGGCGGTGCGCGACCTCAGGGAATCAAAGCTAAGGATTGCCCCGGAGTTACTGAACCCCACCACAAAAAAATACGAAGTGAAGAACCCGCTCAATGGTGAAGCGATAAAACCGGCGGTACGGGACACTGACGCTCTGGTTGACCAGGCCTTAGCGCCGGCGACAAATTCCCCTTCCGTCGTTCCCACGCCGGCGGTTAGTTTTGACGGCATCAGCGGCCAGGAACAGGCGACCATCACCGGAATTGCGGTGGCCCCGCCCGACACGGTGGGTGATGTCGGCCCTAATCATTACGTTCAGATGGTCAACAACCTGGTTCGTATCTATAACAAAAGCGGAACGCCCTTGGTGGCCCCTTTTCGTTTGAGCAGCATCACTTCTGTTATTGGCGGCCCTTGCGCCAACGTCAATGACGGCGACCCGATTGTCAATTATGACCCTCTGGCTGACCGCTGGATAATGTCCCAGTTCTGCGTCGCGCCGGTTCCGGGCCATCAGGTCTTTGCCGTCTCACAAACGCCCGACCCCACCGGAGCTTACTTCGTTTATGACTTCGTTCACCCCAACGCGAGATTTCACGATTACCCGAAAGTAGGAGTCTGGCCCGACGCTTATTATATGTCGGTCAATCAGTTTACCGCGCCTACCGGCGGCACCTTCGCCGGTGCCGGCGCGTTTGCCTACGACCGCAACAAAATGCTGGCCGGCGACCCGACGGCTTCCTACGTCTTTTTCGACCTGGTTCCGACTTGCCCAACCTGCGGCGGCCAAAACCCAACCGACCTCGACGGCACGATGCCGCCGCCGGCCAACTCGCCCAACCTTTTCATTGAGCAGCGTCCAAGCGAAGCCGGCGATCCCTTTGACGGCTTGCGTGTCTTCGCGTTCAGCCCTAACTTTGCCAACCCGCCAGCCTCAACCTTTAACCAGGTAGGCGCAACAGATTTGGCCCTGGCCGCTTTTGACGGGCGCGCGCCGACTTCACGCAACGCCATTGAGCAACCGGGAACTACCGTTGGCCTTGACCCACTGTTCGGCCCGCTAATGTATAAGCTGGCCT
>JAYVJN010000481.1:0-2934 GCA_043769325.1 Acidobacteriota bacterium | reverse complement strand
GATGGTTTTGGTTTCTTGCGCGCGCCGGAGTACAACTATCTGCCCGGCCCGGACGACATTTACGTCAGCCCGTCGCAGATACGCAAATTCGACTTGCGCACCGGCGACACCGTTTCGGGGCAGATTCGCCCGCCCAAAGAAGGCGAACGCTATTTCGCGCTCATCAAAGTAGAAGCCATTAACTTTGAATCGCCCGAATCGGCCCGCGACAAAATTTTCTTTGACAACTTAACCCCGCTTTATCCGCACGAACAACTTCGTCTGGAAACCGTATCCGACAACCTTTCGGCACGGGTGATGGATTTGGTGACGCCCATCGGTAAAGGCCAACGCGCCCTTATCGTCGCGCCGCCGCGCACCGGCAAAACTGTGTTGCTGCAAACCATTGCCAATTCCGTCGCCGCGAATCACCCCGAAGTCACGCTCATTGTCTTACTGATTGACGAACGACCCGAAGAAGTTACCGATATGCAACGCTCGGTCAACGGCGAAGTGATTTCATCAACTTTCGACGAACCGCCCACGCGCCACGTCCAAGTGGCCGATATGGTTATCGAAAAAGCCAAACGGTTAGTCGAAAGCGGGCGCGATGTGGTTATTCTGCTTGACTCCATCACGCGCCTGGCCCGCGCCCATAACGCGGTTGTGCCGCCTTCGGGCAAGATTCTTTCCGGCGGTATTGATTCCAATGCACTGCAACGCCCGAAACGCTTTTTCGGCGCGGCGCGCAACATCGAAGAAGGCGGTTCGTTGACCATTATCGCCACCGCTTTGATTGACACGGGTTCGCGCCTGGACGACGTTATCTTTGAAGAATTCAAGGGAACGGGCAACAGCGAAATCCATCTTGACCGTCGCCTTAGCGACAAACGGCTCTTCCCCTCGATTGACCTGCAACGCTCCGGCACGCGCAAAGAGGAACTGCTCATCAGCAAAGAAGACCTCGCCCGCATTTGGGTTATGCGCCGCGTGCTCAACCCGCTTTCGCCCGTCGAACAGATGGAAGTGGTGCTGGAACGCCTCGGCAAAACCAAGACCAACGGCGATTTCCTCGCCTCAATGCAGACCTAATACCAATTCAAGTTGAGAATGCTTTCGTCAACTCTGTTTTGCATTGATATAAATTCACTACTAACAATCGGGCCTGGCAGTTTGGAAGCTGCCAGGCCCGATTGTTTTGGGTCAATTGTTAAGGAACAGGAAAAAAATGACTTGTAATACCCTTTTTACTTAGAAACTGTGCATTATAACGGGCTGGAGTAAACTACCCTTCCTGACCACGAGATAACCAAAGTAACCTTTGTTTCGGCAACCTGGCAGGTTGGGAAGGGTAGTTTACTCCCGCTCTTGATCAGCTTAATGCACAGTTTCTAAGTGAAAACCGTATAAGAGTTTGCTTACGTTCTGAGTTCAAACTTCAGTTTGTGTTTTACGTTACGCAAGACACAAACTAAAGTTTGAGCTCAGAACGCTCACGCCCGGTCTGCGATGATGGCGATATCCGCCGCGTTGAGGCCGTAGAGCGCGGTGACACGCCCGTTAATTTCGCGTTCGGCGGCGGCGGATTTGTTCGGCGATGTCGGCGGCGGTGGCTGGGGGCAGAATGTCGGCGCGGCTTTTGGTGTAGTCGCCCTGTCCGGGTTCGTACATTTGCAGAAAGCGCACCAGGCCGGAGGCTCCGAGTTCGCGGGCTAATACTTCCAAGCCGATGGCGCGAATCTGTTCTGAGATCATTTCTTGTGTGTTCATGGCACGGATTGTTACTCGCCTAAGGAGTGCAGAAATTGCTCTATTAGCTTTGGGTCGTAGTAAATACCGGCGTTTCTGGCGGCTGTGACCAATGGGCGCACGGCGGGCACTAAGCCGAGCCTCTTGGCCTTGCCGATGAGTCCCAGCGAACCGACAACTTGTAAGCCGACGGACGCAGCGGCCCGGCGGCCTTTGAGTTCATCAATGCAAACCAGCGCAATGCCCTGCTCCAAAGCTAACTGAATGACGGCAGCTTCGCCGGCATCCAACGCGGCGACAGCTAACGGCGCAAGCGGAGCGGCCAACGGCATAACCTGTAACCAAGCGGGGCGGGCCAGGGCTTGGCCGGGTTTTGTACCGGCCCGGATTTCCGCCGCTACTTCGCTTGGGCAGAGAAACGCCAGGGGCAATTTGCCGATGATGTCCAGGGCTTGCATTTTGGCAAAGGCCAAAAGCGGGCTGGTGTTGGTTACGATGCGGTCAATCATTAAGGGCAAAGTTTACTTCGTGGGCGATGTCTTCGGCCTGAAGATTGCTCATCGGCACGTTCAGACGGCCCAACGAGAAGAGAAACTCGACGCGGTGGAGACCCGCCAGACGCGCCGCTTGCCCCGAAGAGATACGGCCCAATTCGTAGAGTTTGGCAGCCAGCAGTAGCTTGGCTTCGGCGGAAAACTCGCGGCCCGAAACACCGAGCGTGAACAAAAGTTCGTCCGTATATTCTATGGTTAAAGTGTTTGCCATAACATTCACCTCACGGCGGCGATTATATCACACACGGCCTTCGACAATTGCGATTTCGGCGTCCGTCAACCCGTAGAGCGCAGCGACCAATTCATCAATGCGGCGGCGCGGCCTCCGCAGTATCGGCGCGGGCGGCGACACGCTTGGCGGCGATGATTTCATCTACCAACGCGGCAAGCGCGGCTTGTTGCGCTTTCAGCCGGTTTCTTGCCATCATTCGTCTTTTATCGTTTCCAGTAAGGCCGTAAATTCTTCGATTTTCGCTTGCAGTAATTTCTTATCGGGCAATTTGGTTGCGTAATCGGCAATCACGGCGGGCGAAAGATTGCGGGCGAGGGCGTATTCGACTACCGTATTGTCTTTGCCTTTGCAGAGCAAAATGCCAATGCTGGGGTTTTCGTGGGGACGCTTGACATCGCGGTCAAGGGCTTCGAGATAGAA
>JAYVJN010000480.1:0-6613 GCA_043769325.1 Acidobacteriota bacterium | reverse complement strand
GAAGCCAACAAACTCCGCGCCGCCGTCGTCTTTTACGGCACTGCGCCAACCGAAGAGCAACTTGCCAAAGTCCATTGTCCCGTCTTCGGCGTCTATGGCGAAACCGACGAGCGCATTACTTCCAAAGTGCCGGAAGTTGACGCGGCGCTGAAGAAATTGAAGAAACCCTACGAATACAAAATCTACAAAGGCGCGGCGCACGCTTTCTTCAACGACACCAATCCGCAACGCTACAACGCCGAAGCCGCCACCGACGCCTGGGCGCAAACCCTGGCTTTTCTGAAAAAGCAATTGAAATAAATAACGGCGACAAAACATCTTCGTCGCCGTCGCATAAAATTGAGTAGCGGGAAGGAGACTTGAACTCCTGACCTCGGGGTTATGAATCCCGCGCTCTAACCAGCTGAGCTACCCCGCCAAAGGGTAATCTTTGATTATATGGGCGTGGCGCAAAACGTCAAGCGCGGAACATGGCGAGTAAGCGCGTTCCGTGATATAACGCGCCGGAAATATCTATCGGAGAAACAAATTCTTTGCGTGTCGCCGCTTCCAGTTATCTCAATTCCGCTCCCCTGATTTGGAGTTTTTGGCGCGGGCCGCGTGTGTCTGAATGCCAACTCATCACGGACGCTGCGCCGGCGCGTTGCGCGGATATGCTGGCGCGGGGCGAAGTTCAGGCCGCACTGATTCCGGTCATTGAATACCAGCGTTTGCCGGATGTCGCCATCGTGCCGGAGGTTTGCGTAGGTTCGCGCGGCCCGGTGCGGAGCGTCGTGTTGGCGACCAACGGCTTAGAACTAAAGGACGTGCGGCGCGTGGCGTTGGATACCTCGTCGCGCACATCCGTCGCCCTGACTAAAATCATTTTCCGCGAATTTGTCGGTCACGAACCCGTCTGGCAGCCCGCCGCGCCGGATTTGCCAACGATGCTAGAGGAAAATGACGCCGCCTTGCTCATCGGCGATCCGGCCATGACATTTCCGCGTGAAAACCTGCGAGTCTATGATTTGGCGAGCCTCTGGCGCGAATTTACCGGACACGGTTTTGTCTTTGCGATGTGGGCCGCCAGGCAGGAAACTGCGCCGGTAAACTTTGCCGCCGCCCGCGACGAAGGCGTCGCGCGGATTGACGAAATCGCCGCTAGTTATCAGCCGGAGTTAGGCTTACCCCAGGCCGAACTCTGTTCCTACCTGCGCGACAATATCTCTTATTCCTTAGACGAGGATTTACGCGCCGGAATGCGGCTTTACTTCACCCTCGCCCACCAATACGGATTGATTCCGGCGGTCAAACCGCTACGCTGGCTCTAAATTAAACCGAAAATGTTGCTAATACACGACTTCCGTTCTCTTATTACGATTTACGATTTACGATTTACGGCTTTTATGTCATGCTAAGGGCGATGGATGGCTATGTTTACAAGCCTTTGGCCGCGCCTCTGCGGGTTTTGCTGATAATCGCCGGCACGGTTTCTCTGTTGATTGGCTTGGCGGCGATTTTTTTGCCCGTAGTCCCAACGACTGAGTTCATCATTTTGGCCGCGTTTTGTTATGCGCGTAGCTCTGAAAGCCTTCATCGTTGGGTTACTACGCGGCCCTATCTGCGCCCATATTTTGCCGCCGCGCAACGCTTTAAGGAACACCGCGAGATACCTTTACGGGCTAAAATCATGGCTATCGGAATGTCCTGGCTGTCCGTGATTTTACTGGCGACAGGCGTTTTGTCCGCGCCGCATTGGGCTAAATGGACGGCAGCTTTGCTGGCCTTGACCTGCACCGCGTTCATGCTGAAAATGAAAACCGCGCGGAATTAAGGAACGTGTAAAAAATAAATTGACCCACCTTGCAGAAGCCCGCACGAAGTAAGGGCGTCAAGTGCGGCACACTTGACGTAGTGCGTGTTGCTGCAAGATAGTTGCCGGGTTAGGTTATTCTACTCGCGTCACTAATTGAATTTGCTATTTTATTGAACAGGAATAAGTTATGGAAACGACAAGTCTTTCTTTACAACTCCGTGAAGGCACGAAAGGTTCGCATACCCGCGCCGAACGTTCGCCGTTTATGCAATCCTTCTTTCGCGGGCAAGTCCCGCGTGACGGTTACCGCGAACTGTTGGCGCGTTTGTTACCCGTTTACGAAGCTATCGAAGGCGCGCAGCAGAAACTCGCCGACCACCCCGCGCTGAAGAATCTCAACTTCCCGCAACTCTATCGCGTGGAAACAATTAAGCAGGATTTAGAGTTTTACTTCGGCCCCGCTTGGCAAGCTCACGTCAAGGATACGCCGGCGGTCAAAGAATATGTCGGGCGCATTGCGTGGCTGGCTGAAAACTGGCCGACAGGCATCGCCGCGCATCACTACACGCGCTATCTCGGCGACCTTTCCGGCGGCCAGATGATTAAACGTATGGTGCAGAAATCGTTTGGCTTAGAAGGTAACGACGGCGTGGTTTTCTACGAATTCCCCGAAATCACCGACATCCCCGCCTTCAAAGACGGCTACCGCGCCGGCATGGACGCGATGCCGCTCACCGAAGGCGAAGCGCAAAAGTTAGTGGACGAAGCCAACCGCGCTTTCGACCTCAACGTCGGGCTGTTCTGCGAACTGGACGAATTGCGAAAAGCCGCCTGAAACTTTGGCAAAACACTAAACAGCAAAGATTTTCAACACGGAGACACAGAGGCGCGGAGACACAGAGAAGTAAAATAAACACTTTGGTAAGTTTATTTTACAGTCCTAATCTCCGTGTCTCTGTGTCTCCGTGTTAATTTCCGGCACGGCGATTGCACAAAAGCCTGGTGGCGTCTAAAATCGCCTTTTGGATAACAGCCATGACTGAATTACAAGACATACAACCCATACTTGAGCGCGTGCTGGCGGGGACGCGCATGACGGTGGAAGATTGCGCCGCGCTGCTCAACTCTTACGACATCGCCCGTATCGGCGCGGCAGCGGACATCGTGCGCCAACGTAAACATCCGCACAACATTACAACCTATATCATTGACCGTAACATCAATTACACCAATGTTTGTAATGTCGTCTGCACGTTCTGCGCGTTTTACCGGCGGCCCGGCAAACCCGACACTTACGTCCACTCGAAGGAAGAAATTTGTCTGCGCATTGACGAAACTATCGCGTTGGGCGGCACGGGCGTTTTGATGCAAGGCGGTTTACACCCCGATTTTGGCGTCGAATGGTACGAAGATTTGCTCTCGTTTCTGCGCGAACGTTACCCGGCCTTTCAGCTCCATTGCTTTTCGCCGCCGGAAATCCACAATATGCACTTGATTTCGGGGCTTGATTACGAGACGATTTTGCGCCGTCTGAAAGCCGCCGGATTATACTCCATGCCCGGCGGCGGCGGCGAAATTCTGGATGATGAAGTGCGTCTGCGCGTTTCCACTAAATGCAACACGCAGCAATGGTTAGACGTGATGCGGGCGGTGCATAAAGTGGGCTTGCGCTCAACTGCGACGATGATGTTCGGCATCGGCGACGCGGTAGAACATCGCGTGCGCCATTTAGCCCGCATCCGCGACCTGCAAGACGAAACCGGCGGCTTTACGGCGTTTATTCCTTGGACTTTCCAACGCGAAAACTCGGCCCTCGGCAAACGCATCAAAGACGAACCGACGGGCCTCGATTACCTCAAAATGCTCTCTGTTTCGCGTCTTTTTTTGGACAATATCGAACACATACAGTCGTCCTGGCTCACACAAGGCCACAAACTCGGCCAAATCGCCCTGCGCTTTGGGGCCGACGACATGGGTTCGATTATGATTGAAGAAAACGTCGTCTCGGCGGCGGGCGCGCACAACGAAGCCGACGAACGTATGCTCCGCTATCTGATTCGTGAAGCGGGCTTTACGCCGCAACAGCGCGACATTCTCTATCAACCTATCACGCGCCAACTACCGCCCGACATTGATGTTAAACGCGCCGTGCCGCTTAGGAAATTGGCGGTTACGGCGTCTTAATGCAAGTTGCAAAACAATAAGAAAAGCCGCACAAAAGCGCGGCTTTTTGCAGTTTTTGGTATGCACTTATGCTTGGCTGACGGCTTGGTCTTTGGGGGCGCGTTCGTCCACGACGGCTTTCTGCGGGTCGCGCCAGTTGTCGAGGATGCCGACTTGGTGGACGCATTGAATCGTGCAGGTCGGGGCGCACCATTTTTCGCGGTTATATTCGCGGGTAAAATCTTCCATCGTATATTCGGCGAGCGGGATGCCGGGGTAGCCGCGTTGCTGCGAACACCAATGCACGAGGCCCTCTTCGCAAATGTAAAGGTAACGCGCGCCGGCGCGGCAACGCCATTGATATTCCTTGCCTTCGGCGATAGTGTCCTGAAACCAGTTCAAGCGGGCGTGGTCAACATTGCCGAGTTTTTTGACTTCGTGGAAAATCTGTTTTTCCCGTTCGCCCAGAGGTTTGAGCAGTCCCATGTCGTCGTGGATAACGCCGACGGTGGTGGAAAAGCCCAGTGAGACAGCGTATTGGGCGACTTCCAGGGCGTCTTCGGGCTTTTTGACGCCGCTGCCCAGCACAGAGTTGATATTGACGTGAAACTTCGCGCCCTCGGCCAGCCATTGCAGACGCTTACGCAAAGGGTTGAGGCTTTTCTTGGAAACTTCGTCGGGTTCTACGTTGTCAATACTGATTTGCACATATTCAAGGCCCGCTTTATTGAGGCGTTCGATGCGCTTGGGGTTGAGGTAATAACCGTTGGTGATGAGTCCGGCAATCATGCCGCGCTTACGGATATGAGTTATCAATTCGTCAAGTTGCGGGTGCATGAGCGGTTCGCCGCCGGAAATAGTGACGACGGAAGTGCCCAAATCGGCCAACTTGTCGAGCCGCGCAATCATCTCCTCAAACGGCACGGGCGCGGAGAAATTGTCGTACTCGTTGCAATAACCGCACGCCAGATTACACCGCCGCATTGGGATAATATGCGCCAAAACGGGATGTTTGGTGGTCACCAAAGCCCGCGTGATGAACTTCACTTCACGAACTTTGCGCTGCAAAAATGTGCTCGGTTTTATTGCCATTTTGTGTAGGGGCAGACCTGTGTGTCGGCCCTGTCCCGCCGCTACCCTCGTGCGCTGCCCTCTCCCGCTTGCACCATCAAACGGGGCAGACACACAGGTCGGCCCCTACAATGATTTCAGGATTCCTATAAAGTAAACATTAGCGGGCTTGGACGCAAGTTCCAAAGCCCGCTAATTTGGCAAAATGCTGAAAATTTAGCCTTTAATGGTTTTCACAGTTTTGGGCAATTGCAACACCAGCGAATTGCTGTCGAAATTGGAATTGCGGTCAACATTAAAAACGCGAATAGCCGTCCAGTCGTTGTTCTGTTCGGTGATTTTGATTTGCAGAGGCATTCCGTTGCCGTCCACCCAAACTTCCGCAAATTTATAGCTGTTTCTGGTTTTCGGCGTCAGGAAAAGCTTGGTTGTGGGAACATCGCCCTTGGGGCTCCAGACATTTTCGTTGCCGGCAACCTGAACGCCGTAACTGGCTTGCAGTTGCGCGCCGGACATACTCAGAAAACTGAACAGAGTCCCTTTTGAACCACCTTGCTGTGAGGCGGTTTTACCAACATAAGCGGTGTTAATTTTAGGCTTATAATAGGTGTAATTGGCGTCTTTAACAACAATATACTCCTGCGCCGGACTTTGAATATCGAAGCGGAAGTTGGCTTTCCGGCCTTTTTGCGGCACCAGGTAAAGATAACCGTCGGTTTGTTCTTGCTCACGGGTTTGTCCGGTGTATTTGACCACTGTGACATTAGACTTCAAAGTCTTGAGCGAGTTGTAGTTACCTTCCATCCGTTGCAATACGGCGCTGACTAAACCGGCTTGCGCCTGGCTGCGGGGCGAACTGAATATAAAAGCGGTAACAAGCAGCGCAAACACAAAAAACAGGGCAATAAATCTTTTCATCAAACGTACTCCTTAATAAAACAAGCTTGCCTTGGTATATGGCAAACAAGCATTTTGTGAGATTTAGCTACTGAATGTCAACTTCATAACCCGTTACCTGTTTGGTGTTGGGGTCATACTTGGGCTGTATGTTGACGATTTTGGCTTCGGCGTGGTTGGTTAAACTACGCACCTGCCGTTCGATTTCCTCACGCGACAAAAGGTTCGCCGCGCCGCCGGAATTACCCAGAAAAATTTTCGAGTAACCGCGCCGCAAGGCTTGTTTGCGAGCGGTAAACTCTGTGTTCTCAAACCATTGCTTGGGCGTCAGAAAGATAAACACCAAAATCAGCACGCACAATAAATCCCATTGCCAGGTGGTGCGCCCGTAAGTCCAGAGCAAAGCTTTCTTGATGGCTTCCATAACTCGCCCGTTTAATTCTACGGCAAATCGCGTGCCGTTGGATTTTAGCGCGCGCTTGCCTGTCGCGCCGCCGTATTTTTCTGTCAGTAGAGGTTTTTATCCGTCACTTGGATTTACTTCTACGAAACAACCCGCTTAAGCAGGTGAGCAAAAGTTTTGCGGCGTTTTGTTTTCGTTCAGAGTTACGGCTTCAGCCGTGCAACTGCCAGCGAAGCGCGGCAGTTGCTCACGCCTCAAGGCGTAACTCTAACTTTTATAATACC
>JAYVJN010000479.1:0-3821 GCA_043769325.1 Acidobacteriota bacterium | reverse complement strand
AAAAACGGGTCGAAAATCGCCACCGCTTCGCTGTCTAATTGCGGCGCGCCGGAACCGGCGGCAAAGACGTAAAAGTGCCCTTGAAAATTAGCTATTTCGCGCAAACACTTAGGGTTACAACGATCATTACAGCGCGCGTTTTTGGGTATCTCACGGCCTTCGCCGAGTTGCAGCCAGACGACATAACCGACGGTTTGCTTACGCGCTAAGGCTTGCGCGTCGTCAGCAGTGAGGCCGTCCGGCAGACGCCCGACTTTCATGCCGCCCTCTTGAAACAACCATTCTGCCACGCGCTCGGCCAAAGGCTGCGAAGGCTTAGGTTTAACCTCGCCATCCGGCGCGTTTTTGTTGTCGGCAAAAGCCACCCAGACTGGCGTTCCCGTGCCGCGTGTGGGCACATCGGGCGCGTTGGGCGTGGCGGCGTCCGGCGTGGCGACGGGTTGCGGAGCGGCCCCGCGACGGCCCGATTGCGCGTCCGCGACCCGCAAAATACACCCGACGGCTAACGCCGTCATTAAGAAAATAGCTGCTTTAATGTGCCGTGCCATATTGTCTGCAAGAAATTCTTTGCGCTAGTTGTTAAAAAGCGCAATGGTAATTATTGGTGTCGTACCACAATTCCCAAGCCCCTTTTTGGCGGTGATAAACGCTGAAACGGCTGCCCTCAAAGCTCTGTTTGACGGTAAAAACCTCGGCCACGCCGTCGCCGTCCACATCGTAAACGTCAACCAACAACTCATTGAGCAAGCCGGTGTCAACCTCTTTGATGTCGCCGCCGCTCATAATACTGTCTGCGGTGATTTGGTCGTAATTGGCCTGGCGCAGCTCATATTTGCCGTTTTGCAGTTCGGCAACGAAGAAAAGCAGCCGTTTGTCGGCCCCTTTGCCTTGCACTAACGCCGAACCGACCAGCTCAAACGCGCCGTCGCGGTCTAAATCAAGCGCGGTCAGATTAACGTAAAGCAAACCCTTCAAGGCCGCAACGGTTACGCCATGCTTGCCGTATTCGGCGCGGACGGGGGCCGACAACGCCTCGCGTTCGGCGGGCGTCGGACGCCGGCGCACGGTTGCGGGCAACTTGGCGTTGGCATTGGTGGCTAAGGCCATGACCAGGCGGTTGAGTTGCAACTTGCTCTGTAAAGTCGCGCTGGCGTTGGCTTTGGCGCAGTCGGATGCGGTCATGGAAGTCTTGACGAGTGCCGTCCCCGCATCGCCGCCGCCAAAAATTAACCGGTATTTCTGGCCGGCGCGGTAGTAAGTTTTGGCAAAAGCATTGAGCGTTTTGTCATCGGCATCACCGGCGACGGTGGCCTCCAATTTGCCGTTGCGCCAGACGGCGATTGGCTCCAACATCCTTTCGCCCTCGCCATAGACAGCGAAGATTATCTGCTCCGGCGTTGCGGCAGGTTTCAGCGGCGTGGTTTTCCGCGTTCGTTGGGCGAAGGCCGCGCCAATCGGCAAAAGCAGCCAGAGGCAAGTAAAAAATAACAGTCGTTTGTTCACAATTTTCTCCATTTGTTTAGAGTTACGCCTTCAGGCGTGATTTGTTGCTGAGTAGCTCACGCCTGAAGGCGTAACTCTGAACTTAAACCTTGCGCGAAGTCATTTTAGCCTGCATAAAGAGCAACAAGTAATCGCGCCCGCCGGCTTTGGAATCGGTGCCGGACATATTGAAACCGCCAAAGGGATGGACGCCCACGAGTGCGCCGGTGCATTTGCGGTTGAGATACAGATTGCCGACATGAAATTCGTTACGGGCGCGTTCCAGATTGGCTTCGTCGGCAGTGAAAATCGCGCCGGTCAAGCCGAATTCAGTGTCGTTGGCAATGGTGAGCGCGTGGTCTAAATCGCGCGCTTTGGTCACGCCCAAAACGGGGCCGAAGATTTCTTCCTGTTCGATGGTCGCGCCGGGCAAGACATCGGCGATAACCGTCGGTTCGACGAAAAAGCCTTCTTCGCCGTCGGAACCGCCGCCCGCAATAAGTCGCCCGCCTTCGGCTAAACCCTTTTCGATGTAAGAATTGATGGACTTAAACGCCCGTTCGTTAATGACAGCGGACATCGTTGTCGCGCCGTCGCACGGGTCACCGGAGACGATTTTGGCGGTCTTCTCCGCGATTTTTTCGAGCATCTCATCGTAAATATCTTGATGAATGATAGCGCGGGAACAGGCCGAGCATTTTTGCCCTTGAAAGCCAAAGGCGGCTTGGACGATTCCGGTGGCGGCAAAGTCCAAATCGGCAGCATCATTATTGACGATAATCGCGTCTTTGCCGCCCATTTCCGCCACCACGCGCTTTATCCATTTCTGGCCGGGCTGCGTTTTGGCGGCGTGTTCGTTGATGTGCAGCCCGACGGCTTTTGAGCCGGTGAACGAAATAAAGCGCGTCTTGGGATGCGTCACCATCGCTTCGCCCGCTTCTGTGCCGTGTCCCACGACGAAGTTCACGACACCCGACGGCATTCCACATTCTTCCAACAATGCAAAGAACTTATAGGCAATTGTGGGCGCGTCGCCGGAAGGTTTCAGGACGACGGTGTTGCCTGTGACAACGCTGGCAACCGTCATTCCCGCCATAATCGCCAGAGGGAAGTTCCAGGGTGGAATCACTGCGCTGACGCCCAAAGGAATGTAAAAGAGTTCGTTGTCTTCGCCTTCAATGCGCGTGATGGGCTGTTTTTCGGCGTAACGAAGCATTTCACGGGCGTAAAATTCAAGAAAATCAATGGCCTCCGCCGTGTCGCCGTCGGCTTCGGGCCAGGTCTTGGCAACTTCGTGCACCATCCACGCGGAATAGTAATGCTTGCGCTCACGCATTAACGCGGCGGCTTTGAACAATAGTTCGGCGCGTTCTGTGGCGGGTGTCCAACGCCAGGTTTCAAAGGCTGCGGCGGCAACTTCGACGGCTTGTTGCGCGTGTTCCGTCGTGGCGTGTTGATGAATGCCGACTACTTCGGTTTTACGCGCCGGATTGATACTGCTGAGTTTATCGTCGGTAAAGATGCGTTCGCCGCCAATCACTAACGGATACTCGCGGCCCAGTTCGCTCTTAACCTGAGCGACGGCGGCGCGCATGGCGGCGGCGTTTTCGGCGTTGTTGAAATCGGTAAAAGGTTCGTTACGAAATTCGGTTGGCATAAATGACTCCTTAAACAAATAAGAAAAAGAATTTAACGCAAAGACGCAGAGACGCAAAGGCGCAGAGACGCAAAAGAGCAAAGAGCGAGGAATAAAACGACGCAGTGACGCAGAGAACCGTGTTCGTATCGTCTGCGCTACTGCGTCGAAGATGTGACGCATTCTAAACTTTGAACCTTGAACTTGAAACTTTGAACTTTGATAACGACATTGAAACAGCGTAATTTGGCAAAAGAATTAGCCACAGAGTTCACAGAGAACACAGAGAGTAACTGATTGCGTTTTTGTTCTCTCTGTGAACTCTGTGTCCTCTGTGGCAAAGTTCTGTTCCGGCCAGATACTATTTGTTAATGTCGTTATCAAACTTCAGTGATTACACCGTTTATTGAAACCGTAACACTGTTTCCAGACGCCAGCGCTTGCCAATAGGCTTGCCGCGTGGCCGCGTCTGCGAGTTCCGGGAAATGTTGTTCCAAATACTGTATCGCCTGTTCGGTTATCTCCATGCTGTCTCCTATAAATTAACCGGCGGTTGTATGCTGTTGGCTTCCAGCGCGGCGTTGAGGGCTTCGCTGATGCGGTGGGCGGGAATGATTTCCAGGCTCTGGCGCACATCGTCCGGGATGTCTTCAAGGTCGCTTTCGTTGCGGGCCGGCAGAATGATGCGTTTGATGCCGGCGCG
>JAYVJN010000478.1:0-5183 GCA_043769325.1 Acidobacteriota bacterium | reverse complement strand
AGCGGTAGCGACGCGCGTTGTCTTAACGCCACCATGCACCTCAGTTGCGACCCGGGTGCTACCGCTTCCGGTACTGACTTGTGGCGTCTCTCAATACTCTAGTTGTACCCGTGCGAAGTATATTTAACGCCACGGCAATTTCCGTGCCGCTCAGTAATGACTTTTACCTTTGCATAAATCCTGGCCCCGCCTTTCGCAGATAAACATTTCTTGGCGCGTCGTGGTATAAAACATATATGCGACGCTTACTTGTTACTTTTTGTTTATTAGCCTGTTTTGCTCTTACCGGCGTGGCGCAAACCGCAAACCGCGTGCCGTTGGATATTCGTCTGCGGCTGATGCGCACCGAAGATACGCGGAATTGGAACGAAGACGTGCGGCAACTGCTCAAACACGCCGACCCGCAGGTTCGCCTGGCTGCGGCCTTGACCGCCGGACGCATCGGCGATGAACGCGCCAACCCTGCCTTGATTGAATTATTGCAGAGCGATAAAGAACCGGCGGTGCAGACGATGGCGGCCTTCGCGTTGGGCGAAATTGAATCCGAACAAGGGGCCGACGCGCTCATCGCCGTCGCGTCTAACGAAAGACAGTCGCCGCCGGAGCTACGCGCCCGCGCCGTTGAAGCCCTGGGCAAAATCACCGCCGCGTTGCCCGAACCCGCCAAAGAGATTAAGGCCCTTTACGGCAAAGCCATCCTTAACGCGCTTCGTTTTGAAGCCGGACGCCGTTCCGCGCCCGATGAAACGGTGATTCTGGCCGGCCTGACCGCCGCCCTCCGCGCACGGCCCGAAGGCGCGGGGCCTGTCATCGCTGAGTTCTTACGATACAGCAGCCCTCGTGTCCGCGCCGACGCCCTCAACGCCCTCGCCCGCCTGCGCGCCAAAGACAAATTGTCCGAAGTGCGCGAACTCCTCAAAGACCCCGACCCCATCGTGTGCGCCAACGCCGCCCGCGTCCTCGGCGGCGCGGAAGATAAAGAAGCGTTGGACTTACTCATCACAGCCGCCACGCAAGACGCCGATTCCCGCGTGCGCGTAGGCGCGATTCGGGCATTAGCCACTTTGAAGGATGAAAAAGCCGCTAAACCATTACTCGAACACTCCAAAAATAGCCAGGTCAGCATCAACGAATTGCTAGAGATTGCCACCACATTAGGTCGAATTTACGCGGGAAAGGCTGATGCTTCAACGGTTGAGTGGCTCAAAACCTTGCGTGAGACGGCAAGTTACAGCGCGCCGGAAATAGAAGTTGCACTAGCTCGTTTAGAAGGTTACCTGTATGCTGTTGACTTACAAAAATACCTTTTCGCAGCACAAGCACAGACACAAGCAGAGATGTCCAGGGGTGAACCAGATTGGAGAAAATTATCTTATCTAGCTCAGGGATTAGAGGCATTGGCAGACATTAAAGACCCTAATGCCCAACATGAAGCCCAAAGACTTCTCAAAGACAGAGTTTCATGTCCTGAAACCTTACCTCCATCCAAAATGGTGCTTCCTCCAAAGGAAAAATTTGTTAGAGGGTATATTGGATGCTTTCTTGTACCCGTTAAAGCATTACCTGATTTCCTTCGTGCATACGCCAAGTTCAAGCCAGATGATTTGTTGAGTGTACTTTTGTCAAAGCTAAAATTTAGAGATGTCATCGTTCGCGCCGCCGCCGCTGATTTGTTGGGCGATTTGCCGCCGAGTGAGGAAAACACGAAGGCTTTGGCAGACGCTTTGCCCATTGCGTTGAAGGATAGTTTGAACGATGCGGCGATGTCTATTTTGGATTCGCTGGCGAAGCAGAAGAACGATAAGGCCAATGCGGTCATCAAATCGGCGTTGGGTGCGCCGGATTATCTGGTGCGTTGGCGGGCGATTGAGTTGCTGAAACGCAACGGGGTAGGCGATTTTTCGGCGCAAAAGTTTCCGGTTAAATCGCAGTGGACGGAGGCCGATTATCGTGAGGCGTTAGGGTTGAAAAACGTAAAGGCCCTGGTGGAGACCGACAAGGGCGCGTTTACGATTCAGTTACGCCCTGATGTTGCGCCGTTGAACGTGCTGAGTTTTGTGCGTCTGGCGCGGCGCGGCTATTTCAACGGCATCACCTGGCATCGCGTAGTGCCTAACTTCGTGATTCAGGGCGGCGATCCGCGCGGCGACGGCAACGGCGGGCCGGGCTATGCGTTGCGTTGCGAGATAAACCAACTCACTTACGAACGAGGAGCCGTCGGGATGGCCTTATCGGGCAAGGACACGGGCGGTTCGCAGTGGTTCGTGACGCATTCGCCGCAACCGCACTTGGACGGCGGCTACACCGTTTTCGGCAACGTCACACAGGGCTTGGAGACGGTGGACAAAATCGCGCGCGGCGATAAAATCCGGCGCATCAGGATTTTAGTCGGGCGGTAAAGCTAATTTCAGTTACATGGTAACTGATTCGCGCAAAACGACGGCAATATGTTCTGAGTTCAAACTTTAGTTTGCTCTTTGCGTGAACGCAAAACACAAACTAAAGTTTGAACTCAGAACGCACGCTAGTCAAATAAGGAAAAACCGCTAACAGCAGGAACGCGGATTTTACGGAAAGAACGGATTTACGCGGGTCTGAATCCGTTTCATCCGCCGCATCCGCCGGTCAATCTTTTTCCTTAATCGGGCGGTAATAAGTCGGCGGCGTTGATGTTGAGTTCGGGAAATGCTACGAGATTGAAACTCTTTCCAACGGTGTGGGTCTGTTTCGTGCGGTAGCCGTCCGGGGCCGGGTCGCGGTAATCTTCGATGGCGCGGGCCGCCACGTTAAATAACAAATACTGCCGAATGCCGGCTTGGGCGTAGGTGACGGATTTGGCGTTGCGGTCTAAACTCAAGGTGCTGTCGGAAACTTCAATGACCAGCAAAATTTCATCTGGCACGGGATGGTGTGAACGGTATTTAGCGCGGGGCGGGGTAGCCAACACAATATCCGGCTCCGGTTCGGAAAAATCGTTGAGCGCAATAGGGTTTTGGTAGCGCACCACAACTTGAACACCTAGCGTTTCCTTGAAGAAATCGCCTATGTCATCATTGAGAGAAGCGTGTTTGGGGCCTTTTGACATTTGTTCAATTATTACTCCATTTAGCAATTCCACGCGGTCATTTGTAGTCAGAATGCCCTGTTCAATCATGGCGTCATACTCTTTGACCGAAAAAGGGCGCGTTCCGGCCCAGGGGCCGTAGTCAGCCTTGTAGATTATCTCTCCGTTCAATAATTCTACATGGTCATTAGTAGTCAGAATGCCGTGTTCAATCATTGAGTCGTATTCTTTCACAGTGAACAGGCGGGCCTTAGGGCTTAGTAGCGTCTGAGGGCGTGGCGGTTCGATAACAGCGGACATATTTTTCACCTCGATTAGCAGCTTATCTGCCGTGCTGAAAGAGTTTACTATAAAATCCGAAAAGAGGCTAAGAAACCTAAAGTTGAGCGTGTTCGGCAAATTTGTGGCAGAAAAACCAATTCTCCGGCGTTGGGTTTTGCTGCTGTGCGCGCTGGCAATCGGCACTCAACTTGCCACCGCCCAAATCAGTTACGACCTCAACTTACAGCTTGATTTCGACAAACGCGCCTGGGCCGGAACGGAGCGCGTGCGTTGGACAAACACGGGCGGCGGCGCGGAAGCCACGCTCTATTTTCGCCTTTACGCCAACGCGCCCGACGCCCACGAACCGCGTTTGCAGGTGACGGAAGTAAAATCCGCGACGGGCGCGGCCTTGCCGTTTGTGGTGGAAGAACGCGGCGCGGCGTTGCGCGTCAACTTGCGCGAGGCGGTGCCGGCGGGCGGGAGCGTGGAAATTGAACTCGTTTTTAAGGGCGTCGTGCCGGAAATTGACGCCGAGGAGACGACCTTGCTGGCCCACGTTATGCAGCAGATCGGCGCGTTGATAAACAACGAACGAGAGACGCGCCACGCCCGCGAGACCAATTTCCGGGCGCGTGGAACCATGCTTTTGGGCGGGGCTTTCCCTTTGTTGGCGGCGCGGGACGGCAATAACTGGCTACGCAAAAGCGAGACCGGCGTGAGCAAAACGATGGGCGCAGACGCGGCGGATTTTCGCGTCACGGTGGAAACAGTGCCCGATGTGAAAGTCTTTACCTCCGGTGTGTTGGTGGAGAATGACAAAGCTGACCGCGAGTTTGGCGTGGCGCGTTATCGTTTTACCGGCGAGAATTTGCGTGATTTTACCATCGTCGCGGGCCGCGAGTTGCGCGTCTTGACCGAAAACGCGGGCGCGCTTGAGGTGCGTTCGGTCTTTGTGCCGCAACACGAGATGATTGCGCGGCGCGTGCTAAAAATCGCGGTGGATGCGGCGCGTATTTTCCAGACGCGCTTTGGCCCCTTGCCGCTCAAGCAAATCAGTATCATCGAAGCCCCTTTGGTGGCGGGTTTGGGCAGCGCGGAGTTTAGCGGCGGCGGCGCGATTGCCAGCGCGTTTTACGTTGATTTCGACTCGCCCACGATGCGCTCCATGCCGGAAATGATACGCGAACAGCGCGGGGCCGTCGAAGAAAGTCTGGAATGGACGGTGGCGCGCAGCATCGCGCAACAGTGGTGGGGCGTTGTGGTTGGCAGCGACGCGGCCCGCGAACCGCTCTTGCTGGAATCGTTAGCCAATTGGTCGGCTTTGCTTTATCACGCCGACACGCACGGCGCGGAGAGGGCCGAACGCGCCCGTCAGGAACAACTCTGCGGCGTCTATAAAATCTTTCGCACCTTCGGCGGGCGCGACGCTGCCGCCAACCGCCCGGCCCGCGTCTTTCGCAACAATTTCGAGTACGCCGCGCTCGTCGCCGGCAAAGGCGCGCTGTGGCTCAACGCGGCGCGAAAAGCTCTGGGCGACGACAAATTCTTCGCCGCCCTGCGCACATTTTACGAGGCGCACAAATTCCGCGTGGCTGAACTGAAAAATCTGCGCGAGGCTTTGACCGCCCAAGCCACGCCCGCGCAACAAAAACAACTAACCCGCGCCACCGGGCGTTGGCTCAATCAGCGTCGCGGCGACGAAGACATCGCCCCGCCCGACCCCAAACTCGCCGACGCCCTCGGCCTCCCGCCTCCCGGCAAGGGCGGCAAAGGCAATCGCTTCGCCCGTTTAGGGAAGTTTTTCTGGCAACAAATGACGCGCATTGGCTAGTTCAAAGTTCAAGGTTCAAGGTTC
>JAYVJN010000477.1:0-3386 GCA_043769325.1 Acidobacteriota bacterium | reverse complement strand
TCCAACCAGACGCGGGGCATCGGTCTGAACCAGACCAACGCCTTTGGCCTGATTCTGGCGGGCAAAAAATTCGGTCAAGACGCGCGGTTCAACCTTTTCGGCAACCTGGGACTCGCCATCCTGACCGCGCCAACCCGCTTGTTTACCCAAAATGACATACTGCTCTACGGCGTGGCCGGCATCTATCGCGTGAACCCGAAAATCAACTTGGTGGGCGAAGTCAACGGGCGCACCAGCACGCGCAAGGGCGATGCGCCGGTTGGCACGGAATCGCGTTCGCAAGCGCGTCTGGGAATGCAGGTGAAAGCCTCCGGATTGCGCTTCGACGTAGCCGGGGCCGCCGGTCTGACCAAAACCAGCCCGCGTTCGGGCGTTATCTTCGGCGTCACTTACGATACGCCCAATATCTTCAAACCAGTCCAGTAAAAGTGCTGAGGACTGAGGACTGAGTGCTGAGTTAAGCGTACCAACGCGAATCTCAGCACTTTATTTATGTCTGAATGGGTAAAAGATAGCGTTTTTCGGCTGCACGAGTTTATTATCACCGTGCCGATTTATTATGCTGCGCCGGCGATGGTCTTGATTGGCGCGTTGGATTCTTCGCTGCTCTCTTTGCCGGAAATTAACGATTATCTGGTCATCGCGCGTTGTTACAGCGACCCCAAATCGGTCTTTTATTTCCCCCTTTTTGCCGCGTTGGGTTCAGTGATTGGTTGCAATATCCTCTATGCTATCACCAGCCGGGGCGGTAAAGCCTTATTGACCAGACGTTTCAAAGCGGAACACATTGAGCGCGTGGAAGCCGTCTATGCGCGGTTTGGTATCCTGGCGTTAGCGATACCGGCCCTTTTGCCGCCGCCGATGCCGTTCAAGATATTCGTGGCAATGGCGGGCGCGTTACACTTCCCGCGCTGGAAATTTCTCGTGACGATTATGCTGGCCCGCAGCGCACGCTATATCATCGAAGGCACACTGGCCGTTTTTTACGGCGAAATCGTCATTCGCCTGATGAAAACCTACGGCCCGCGCATCGTTATCGCCGTACTTGCGCTGGCACTTACAGGTATCGTGGCCTATCTGCTGTGGCAAAGGAGAAAAAGCTTGGCGTTAAGCGCGTAGGTCAGGAATAGTTTGCCCCTTTGGGTTGCAAACCGGATTACTGAGATAGTTGCTTATTCCTGTTTCACAGTCGCCTTTTGGCAACTCCACAGGCTTAGAGGGCGCGGCCCGCCCCAGTATGTTGATGGCAGCGTTATGGTCGCGGCGGATAATCAGATGGCAATTAGAGCACTCGAAAACACGAACCGCGAGCGGCATCTTTTGGCGCTGTCCGCAACCGCTGCATTCTTGACTTGTGTACGCCGGATTCACTTTTTCAAACGTCCGTCCAGCGTTTTCAGCTTTGGCTTTCGTTAGGTTGAAAAAGTTACCCCACGCCACATCAGAGATGGCTTTAGCGAGATGGTGGTTCTTAACCAGCCCGCGAATGTTCAAGGCTTCAACCTTGATGGTATCAAATCTTTGCACCAGGTCATGGCTAACTTGATGGTGAAAGTCATTACGGCAATTGGCGACGCGCTCATGTTTCAGCGCAACTACGCGACGGGCTTTACGGCGGTTCGCGCTACCCTTTTTCTTGTGGGACAGACGTTGTTGAGCAAGTTTAAGTTTAGCCGCCGCTTTCTTCAAGTGGCGCGGGTTGGCGATGGCTGCGCCGTTGGAAAGCGTGGCGAAGTCCGTAATGCCAACATCAACGCCAACACTCAAGCCGGTAGCGGGCAACGGTTCACTGCGGGGCATTTCACAAACCAGGCAGACGTACCAACCCGAAGCGCGGCGCGTGATGCGAAGCTGCTTGACTTTGCCTTCGATTGGCCGGGACAAGCGGACGCGGCACGAACCAACGCCCGGTACAGTCAATTTATCGCCGTTCAACGGGCAACCGCGTTGTGTCTCAATTTGTTGGCTGAAAGTGTTGTAGCGGTCTTTACTCTTGAAGCGCGGGAAACCGGCTTTCACGCCAGGCGTCTTGAGACGTTTGAAAAAGGCTTGAAAGGCCGCTTCGAGACGCTCAAGAACGTCTTGCTGAATGCTTCGCAAGGTGGATTTGGTGTCCGGCAATGCAGCGCGGGCTTCCGTCAGTTGGCGCGATTGTTCGTAAAAATTGAGAGATTCACCTTTGCCGGTGAGCGCAAGAGTTTGGCGGTGGTGACTAATTCTTTGCTCCAGGGAGCAGTTCCACAGGAAGCGGCATTCATCAAGCGTCTTTTCGCACGCTTCAACAAACGCTTTGTTGGGGCGCAATTTGAATTGAAAAGTCTTTGTGCTAGTATTCGTTTTAGCCATCACGGAAACTCTGTTAAGTTACGGTATCGGTTAGGCTTAGGGTAAGGTTCGCGTCTTTCTCTAAGCCGTTTTTATTTTACGCCGCCTTTACGGTTAAGTAAAGCAACGGCCCGTTAAAAGCCGCGCCGTAAGGCACGCGCTTAACCGTTAGAATGCCGGAAGCCGCCGTCGCCGAAGTCTGACGCCAATGACTTTCCGGCGGGGTCGCGCAAAGGACGTGCTTCAATGAAAAATGAACTAGCTGAACGCGAATGTGTGCCGTGTCGGGGCGATGTATTGCCTTTGACGGCTCTCGAAATCGCGCCTTTGCTGGCGCAACTCGTTGCGTGGAAAGTGGTTGACAAGCGCCATTTGCGTAAGGTTTACACTTTTGCTGATTTTCGCGCCGCGCTGAATTTTGTCAACCGCGTAGGCGATGTAGCTGATGCCGCCGACCACCACCCGGATATAGAGTTCGGCTGGGGCCGCGCCGTGATTACGCTTTGGACACACAACATTAATGGTCTTAGTGAAAACGATTTTATTGTGGCGGCGCAGATTGACCGGCTATAAATTTACGGCAAAAGGGTGTAGTGGAGCTATTTGGAAGTGGCACCCCCTAATACCAAAGAAGAGAATGACGTACCAATGCGGAAGCCCGCACTTAGTCAAGGGCGCAGCTTGAGACGCCCTTTGTGGCTATATTTTTCTCGTTATGTGGGGGTGTCTAACTTCCAAATAGCTCCAGTAGGGAGTAGGGAGTAGGCAGTAGGCAGTGGGGCGCGTTGCCTAACCAGGCGCGAACCGCCGCCGCCGTCTCGGTCTGCGCCAATGACGAGACCTTCGCGCTTCGCCAGAGGGAGTAGGAGTAGGTCATAGCATCTACTCCCTACTCCCTACTCCCTACTCCCTACTGGCTTCAGGGCGAGTATTTTCCGCAATAATCCGAACATTTGCTATACTCCTAATCCATGAGCGCAGACCGCAGAAATTTCCTTAAAACAATCGGCAGCGCGGCTTTAGTAAGCGCCGCAGCCGGGCCTTTGGTGGAGTTTGTCGGG
>JAYVJN010000476.1:0-6189 GCA_043769325.1 Acidobacteriota bacterium | reverse complement strand
TTTTTCAGCACCACACTCTCTTTGCCGAAGCGGTGTGTAAAGTTGGCGAAATCCACTTTTCTGATGCTCTGGCCCGCCGTCTCCATGTCGTCCGCGCTGCTGCTTTTGCAGGGTTTGTTGGTGGCTTCATCGGCCAGGCCTTGGGCGTCGGCGTTGGCGGTGGGCGAAGGGCCGACGACATCCGTGATGCAACTGCCGGTGGGCGCGACTTTCGCCACGACCAGATACGAAGTTTTTTTCGTCGCGTCATCGGGGTTTTCGCTGACGCTGAAACGCACGATAAGAGCATACGGCGTCACACTTGCGCCCGTTTTCCGTGTGCGCCATTCAGCTTTTTGGCCCACAGAGGAAAACAGCGCAGAGATGTTGCTCTGAAAATCAAGCGGCGATTTCTTGCCGTTGGGCGCGACGACATCAACGGTCTGGCGCAAATCGTTTTCCACGACTTCCAACTTGTAACCGCCCACGCCGGCGCAACTTTGGCGTGATGACTGCTCGGCTTCGTTAACCGCCAAGGTTTTGCACTGCTTTTCTGTCAGGTCGGTATAAACGCTCTCTTGCGCTTGCGCTGCCGCCGTCATTAACAAAATGGTTAAGGTTAAAATAATCTTTTTCATCGTTTTCTCATTCCTCTCACAGTTGTAAGCGAGAAAATTTGGCGGGCGGTATCACGCGCCGAAAAAAATCTTAATAAATCGTTTGCGACGCATCTGACGAACCTGGGAGCGTTGCCCAATATGGCGACAACCTTTATAATCACAGCACTTCGCAACTATGAACGACAACTCGCAAGCCGTCACACAATACCTGCACGATTGGCGCGATGGCGACCAGGCCGCGCTTGACAGTATGTTTCCCTTGATTTATCAGGAGTTGCGCCGGATTGCGCGGCGTTACCTGAGGCGCGAAAGCGACGGCCACACGCTGCAAACCACCGAACTAATCCACGAAGCCTATCTGAAATTAGTTGACCAACAGGCCACCGACTGGCAGAACCGCGCCCATTTTTTCGCCGTCGCCGCCCGCGTCATGCGAAATTTATTGGTTGACCACGCCCGCGCCAAGCTCTACGCCAAGCGTGGCAGCGGCGCGGAACGGGTGGAACTCGACGACGCGCTCACGATTTCCGCCGCCGGCAACGCTAATTTGCTGGCCCTGGACGACGCGCTCAATCTGCTTGCCACTTTTGACGAACGCAAAAGCCGTCTCGTGGAGTTGCGCTATTTCGGCGGCCTCAGCGTCGAAGAAACCGCCGAGGCTCTGGGCGTTTCGGGCATCACTGTCAAACGCGAATGGCTCAAAGCCAAAGCCTGGCTTTACCGGGAATTGCGCTAACTTCTGGGGGCGCAGTCATCTTGACTGCATCGGTGTTCGTCACTTTCAAGCTAACTCTGCGAGGGGCTGCCTTCGCCACCATTTTTCGCGCTGTCGCGCTCATTGCAGTCAAGATGACTGCGAACCCAGAGAATGGAAACCCAACGCTGGCAACAGATAGACGCCTTATTCGATGAGGCTTTAGAGATCTCAGTAAGCGAACGCGCGGCGTGGTTGCAGCAGGCTTGCGGCGCGGATGAAGCGTTGCGCGATGAGGTTGCATCGTTGTTAGCGGCCTCGGATGAGTCGGATGATTTCATCGAAACCGCCGCCGCGCCTTCCGTCGCCAACTGGCTCGACGAAGATACGCCAGACCCGCTTATCAGCACGCAAATTGGTTCTTACCGGCTCTTGCGCCAACTCGGACAAGGCGGCATGGGGACGGTCTATCTGGCCTCTCGCACCGACGATTACGAGAAGCAAGTCGCGCTCAAACTGACCTCTACGCTCTTGCCACACGGCGCGAACGCGACCTTTTTTCGCCGTGAACGCCAGATTCTCGCCCAACTTGACCACCCGCACATTGCCCGCCTTCTCGACGGCGGCGCAACCACGCAGGGTGTCCCCTATTTCGTCATGGAATATGTGGACGGCGCGCCGCTTAACGAATACTGCGCGGCGCGGGAATTATCTGTCAAAGAACGGCTGACGCTCTTTTTAGAAGTCTGCGAAGCCGTCTCTTACGCGCACCAAAACCTTATTGTCCACCGCGATTTGAAGCCCAACAACATTCTCGTCGCGCAAGACGGCGCGGTCAAATTGCTTGATTTCGGCATCGCCAAACTGCTGCGGCCCGATTGGGATGACGGCGACAACCGCCAAGCCTCTCTCAGCGCGAACATTCTGACGCCCGATTACGCCAGCCCCGAACAACTGCGTGGCGAACCCGTCACCACCGCCACCGACGTTTACAGCCTCGGCGTCGTTTTGTACGAAATTTTAACCGGAACGCGGCCCTTCCGCGCCAAAAACAAGAGCCTCCCAGAAATCATCAAGGCCATCTGTGAGCAAGAACCGGTTTTACCGAGCAAAGCCGGCAGCAGACAGCGGACAGCAGGCAGCCAGGGAAAGAACACCAGCCCCCAACCCCTAATCCCCAGCCCCCAACTACGCGGCGATTTGGATAGCATCGTGATGAAAGCGTTGGCGAAAGAGGCCCGCGAACGCTATCGCACGGCGGAAGATTTGGGCGCGGATATTCGCAACTATCTCAACGACTTGCCCGTCGCGGCGCGGACTCAGACGCGAGCCTATCGGTGGGCCAAATACCTGCGGCGCAACAAAATCGCGGCTGGCATTGCCGCTCTGTTTGTGTTGCTCTTGGGCAGTTGGCTGGCAACTTCGCTCTGGCAGGCGCGGGCGGCGCGGCAACAGGCCCGTGACAGCCGCCGCGCCGCTTACGCCGCCGAAATGACGCTCGCCGCCAACGCTTGGGAAACCGCGAACCTGCGGCAGATGAGCGAGTTAGTGGATAAATACCGGCCCGCCGCCGGCGTTGAAGACGTGCGCGGCTTTGAATGGTATTTCCTCTGGCAACTGGCGCACCCGCCGGCGCGGAAATTGAGCTTGCCGCATCCCGACGAAGTGTGGTCAGTCGCTTTTTCGCCCGACGGCAACCGCCTGGCGACAGCTTGCGACGACGGCGCGGCCCGCGTCTGGAATGTCGCCGACGGGCGTTTATTGGCGCAGACGCCGCCCGAAAGCGGGGCCTGGCACATTCAATTCGCGCCCGACGGACAGCGTTTTGTCATGGCCTTGAGCAGTTCTAAATCTACTGTCCTCAAAATTTATGATGCCAATAACGGCGCCGAGCTAATGGCTCTCACGGGCCACACGCGGCGCGTGCGGGCCGCCGCCTGGTCGCCGGACGGCAAATGGATTGCGTCGGGCAGCCAGGACAACACCGTGCGAATTTGGGACGCCGCGACGGGCCGCGAACTGCGCCAATTTACCTTTCCGCGCAAAGAGATTCACGCCGTCGCTTTCGCGCCCGACGGCCAACGCCTGGCCGCCGTCGGCGACGGCCTGGCGGCGGTCTGGCAGACTGCGGACTGGACGCAAAAACTCGTCCCGCCGGAACAAATCAGCGAAGGCGTCACTGGTTGGGGCATATCTTTCGCGCCCGACGGCCAAACCTTCGCGCTTGGCTCCTTCGCTTCTGAAACGATAGTTTTTGACGCCGCACAAGCCTCTGTCTTAAAACGGTTTAGCGTCCATCGCGCGAATGTCAAAAGCGTCGCTTTCGCGCCTGGCGGCAAAGTTTTGGCGACGGCGAGTTGGGACAGGACGGTGAAATTTATCAACCCGCAGACGGGCGCGGTCTTGTCCGAACTAAAAGGCCACCTCGGAGGCGTTCACGCGGCGGCCTTCGCGCCCGACGGCAAGCTGTTGGCGACGGCCTCCGGCGACCATTCCGTCAGTCTGTGGGACGCGACGGCGGTGATTCAGGGCAACTCTTTGCCCAACGGCAATTTAGGCGATGTATCTGCCGACGGCGCAACGCTGGCCCTCTCTGCGCCCGACCAGGAATCCGCTGTCATATCTTTGTGGGACACCGCCACCCGCCGGCAACTCCTCTCCGTAGCGCGGCAGGGCGGCTTTCCGGCTTTGCGAATCTCGCCTGACGGCAAACTCTTGGCGCGGGCCTCAAACAACGGCGACATCGTCATTTACCGCGCCGTTGACGGGGAAGAAGCGCGTTCTTTTAAGGGCGCGGAAAAAGGCGTTTACGCGCTGGGCTGGTCGCCGGACGGCGCGCGTCTGGCCGCCGGTTATCAGGATGGCGGCGTGAAGATTTTCGCTGTCGCGGACGGGCGCGAACTGGCCGATTTGCGCGGCCACGCCAACATCATCAAGCAGATTGAATTTACGCCCGATAGCCAACGCCTGGCGACTTCCAGCCTGGACAAAACGGTCAAACTCTGGGACGCCGCGACGGGCCGCGAACTGCGCACCTGGCCCGGCCCCTTTAGCGGACAAGGCGCGTTGGCTTTTGCCCCCGACGGCCAACACCTGGCGACGGTGGGCGCGGATGACGTGATTCGCCTCTGGGACACCGGCGGCGGGCAATTGTTGTCCACATTGGCCGGTTCAAGCGGCGGCATCCAGGCCCTGGCCTGGTCGCCGGACGGCCAACGCCTGGCCTCCGCCGGCGGCATCAACGTCATACGCCTCTGGCACACCCAGACCGGCCAGCAGGTTTTCGCCTTTACCGCCCACGAAAAATCCATCAACTACCTCAAATTCACGCCCGACGGACGCACTCTTATCAGCATCGGCGCGGAAGGCGCGGCCAAATTCTGGGTCGCCGCCGCGCCAGAAACGATTGCGCCTTAGCAGAAAGCGCGGCCTGGCGTTATAATGTGCGGCACGCCGTTTGCTGCTCTGTGCGGCGTCTTGATTTGAGTTTCTAAAGGATTGTATTGAATGGATTTAGGCATCAAAGACCGCGTGGCTTTAGTCGCCGCCGCGAGTCAAGGCATCGGCTACGCTTGCGCGTTGGAACTGGCCCGCGAAGGGGCGCAGGTTTTTTTGTGTTCGAGCAACGAAGAACGCGCCATTGACGCGGCTGACCGGATTTCGCAGGAAACCGACGCGCCGGTGGTGGGCGTGCGGGCCGACGTGACCAACGAAAATGATGTGCGCCAGTTTGTGCGGCTCATCAAAGACACGGCGGGCCACGTTGACATCTGCGTCACCAACGCCGGTGGGCCGCCGCACTCAACCTTTGACTCGGCGGATTTACATTCCTTCTATAAAGCCTTTGAGCTCAACGCTCTCTCGGCTATTCGCCTGGCGCAATTTGTCGCGCCGGGGATGCGCGAAAGGCAATGGGGCCGCATTATCAACATCACTTCCATTTCCGTCAAACAGCCGATTGAGGGACTTTTGCTCTCCAATACCGTGCGCGCCGGGCTTACGGGCTGGGCCAAAACCATCTCGACGGAACTCGCGCCCGAAGGCATCACCGTCAATAACGTCGCGCCCGGCTACACCTTGACCGAACGGCAAAACTACCTGGCCGATATTCGCAGCAAGAAAGCCGGCGTAAGCAAAGAGGACATTATCGAACAATGGGAAAAGCAAATCCCGGCCCGCCGCCTGGCCGCGCCCGAAGAAATTGCCTCGGCGGTTGCCTTTCTCGCCTCCGAGCGCGCCGCCTACATCACCGGCGTCACGCTGCAAGTGGACGGCGGTTGGACTCGCGGCATTTTCTAGTTCGGCTGATGTGGTAAGTGACGCGAATTAAATAATGTTACCCGTTTAGGGGCGGTCTCTGACCGCCGGTGCCGCTTGCCTCTCAACCACTACAAGAATTTGATGGCGGCTTTGCGATTGAGTTTCGTATCTTCCGCCAAAAACACTTCGCCCATCCCGCCTTTACCAATCGGCGATAGGATTTTGTATTGATTGATTATTGTTCCAGTTTCCATCGTTATTTTTTATTCCGGCAAACCCATCCGTTTCAGCAAATCCTTGTATCGCGGGTCGTCGCGGAGAGCATCGAACCATCCGAAACCTAATAAAAGCGGTAGCTTCGGATTATGTGACTGGAACTCTTTTTCCAACCAAACAAATGCCTGATCTTTGTCGCCCAATCCGATATACACACGGGCGATATCGATACCATCTGCTTGTTGTTTCTGATATCTTTCCTTCAATTCCTCGACGATCTTTATCGCATCGCTTTGCCTGCCCGCTTTCGCGTAAATATACCCTAAGACCCCAACTGGAATGCCTTGGCGTTTTGACCATTCAACACTCTTCTCAGCCTCGGCTATCGCTTCGGCATTTCGTCCTTGTTTGGCATAGACC
>JAYVJN010000475.1:0-2574 GCA_043769325.1 Acidobacteriota bacterium | reverse complement strand
TGGGCTGAGGGGCTTCGTCGCGTTGGCGGCGGCGCACCACCGGCTGATGTGGATACATCCTTTTTTGGATGGCAACGGGCGCGTGGCGCGGCTTTTCACGGACGCCTACTTTATGCGTTATCAACTGGCGGGTTATGGACTGTGGAATGTTAGTCGCGGGTTGGCCCGCGAACAGAGCAACTACCGTAATCACCTGGCCGCCGCCGACGCGCCCAGAGAAGGCGATTTGGACGGACGCGGCAATTTATCCAATCGCACGCTCACGGAGTTTTGCCGCTTTTTTCTCGAAATTTGCCTTGACCAAACACGCTATATGGAGAGTGTATTGGCTTTAAGCGGCTTGCTCAAACGATTGGAGCAATACATCAGGTTGCGCGAGGCCGGTTTGATACCCGGCCCGGCAGAAGCAACCGGGCCGCTTCGTTTGGAAGTAATACCGGCGTTGCGCGAAGCTGCCATCGCCGGCGAGGTAACACGCGGCGAGGTTTTCCGGCTTATCGGCATGAGCGAACGCACAGGCCGCAACACCTTGAAACAACTGCTCACAGAAAGGCTGCTGGTGTCAGACGCAGAAACCGGGCCGGTGCGTCTGGGATTTCCCGCCCACGCCGCCGTTTACTGGTTTCCTGGCCTCTATCCGGCAGAATCATGTTGAGTAACCAAGAAAAAAGCGGCTTCCCTGAAACCAGAGAAACCGCAATTTTTTGTGGTGCCGAGGGCGGGAATCGAACCCGCACGACCGTTGGGTCAACGGATTTTCGTACCAACTACGGCTTTCGCCGCCCCGGAGATTTTGGATTTTAGATTTTAGATTTTAGATTGATAAGGCGTTACCCGTGTTTTCAATCCAAAATCTAAAATCTAAAATCTAAAATTATTTCAGGTTTGTGGTCTGGACGATGCCTTCTCCGTGCAACTTTTGGGTTGTTTAGGAGGGAGCCGTCTCGTCTCTACACTTTACCGCGAGATTGCTTTCGCGGTCTTAGCTCGGCGTTGCCAGATTAAAGGTTTCACCGAATTTGACTCCATTCACGCAGAGGATTTCTCCTCTGGTGCTCAAATTAGTTTAAGTCCGTCGCGTCTACCTATTCCGCCACCACGGCACTTGCTTAAAAAGATAACACGAAGCCGGCGTTTGCGCCAAACCTTCACAAGTGTCGGGCGCGGTGTTAGAATGGCAAAGTCTTCCCGACATGGCTAACGGTTAGGCAAATGAAGCGCGATGAACGAAGAGAAAGAGATATTTCTCAACCACTTACAAAAAGCAGGTCTGAAGCGCACCGCGCAGCGTGAACTGATTTTAGAAGTGTTTGTAGAAACCGAAGAGCACGTTTCCAGCGAACGCCTCTATGAATTGGTGCGGGCCCGCGACCCTTCCGTCGGGCATACAACGGTTTATCGTACGCTCAAGTTGTTGACCGAATGTGGTTTGGCGCGTGAGGTGCGTTTCGGCGACGGGCGCACACATTACGAACACAACTATAAACACGAACACCACGACCATATGATTTGCACCGAATGCGGGGCCATCATCGAATTTTTCTCGCCCGAAATCGAAGCCATGCAGGACGAAATGGCGGCCCGCTATGGATTTATGGTGACGCAGCACAGCTTGCGTATGTTTGGCCTCTGCGCCAATTGCCAGAAAGGGTCGCAAACCGCGCCTCATTCAGCTTCTGCCGCGCAACCCCGCGTGCGTCCGGCTTTAGCGGTAGCAGTGAGCAGTGGCAGTAAGCAGACCGTGAAGAAATAACCTGCCTACCGCCAATTTTTTAATTATGAGCGTTGAAATTACCATCGAACCGCAGGGCTTGACCGGCTTGGTCGCCGAACAGACTACGTTGCTCAACGCGGCGCGGCGTTTGGGATTGCGTCTGCCGGCTGATTGCGGTGGCGCGGGCGCGTGTGATTCGTGCGCGGTAACGGTCACGGCGGGCGGGGCATTGCTCTCGCCGCCAACGCCCGCCGAAGACGATTTGCTCGGCCCGGAAAAATTAACGGCGGGCGAACGCCTGGCCTGTCAGACCTGTATCGAAAAAACCGGCGCGGTGACATTCGCCGCCGTCCCCCGCGAAGTGGAGGCAGAACCAATGAGAGATTTTCATAAAGAGTTCAGTGAGCTATCTTTAACGCAAAAATTCGCCACCCTGGTGCGGCTTGAAGTGGTCGCGCTTAACGAAGCCATCGGGTCTATTATGGGTTTGCCGTCAGCCATCGGCGGTTTAGGCGTGGACTTCCTCGCCAAAAAAGGCCGCGAGGCCGACGCGCAACCCACGCCGGAACCGGAAGCGGCTAAAGAGGACGCGCCGCCAGAAACCACACCGCAAAATTAACGCGCCGGAAACGCCCAACCATGTCTATGTCAACGATAAACCGCCACTCCGCGCCGCATTTCCCCTCGGCGCGGATATTTTTTACGCTTGTATTGTGCTTTTTCGCGCCCTTCAATTTTACGGGTTGTCCGGCTAAACCCATTAAAGGCAACATGAACGCACCACCGAAAACCGCCGCCGCCGCCTTTGATGGTTCGCGCGCTTTTGACCACGTTCGCCAACAAGTTGACTTCGGCCCGCG